>JAKSIB010000013.1 GCA_024399065.1 Fibrobacter sp.
CGTGCTTGTAGACCTTCATCTTGGTGGCCTTCTTGATTTCGCCAACTTCCAAGAGACGGATGTCCTTAGACTTGTTCTTGAGGAATTCGAGAGCGTCAGCTTCGAATGCCGGAGCGAGGAGGATTTCAACGAACTTGCCCTTCAGGAATTCTGCAGTCTTGAGGTCGACCTTCTTGGTCACAGCGATCACGGAACCGAAAGCGGACACCGGGTCACCTTCCCATGCAGCTTCCATAGCGTTGCGGAGGGTCTTGCCGGTAGCGAGGCCACAGGGGTTCATGTGCTTCACGATGACAACTGCATTTTCGCCAGCGAATTCGCGAGCCATTTCGAGAGCTGCGTCGGCATCAACGATGTTGTTGTAGGAAAGTTCCTTGCCGTGGAGCTGCTTTGCAGTAGCGAGGCTTGCTTCATCGCAAGTGGGATCGCGGTAGAAAACAGCGGACTGGTGAGAGTTTTCACCGTAGCGCATGGGCTGCGGGTCAACGAACTTCAGCTTCAATTCTTTAGCTTCTTTAGCCATATTATCCTCTTTGGGGTTAGTTTAAAAATTTTTTTTAGGTTTCGCTTTCGCTGGGTGCTCCGCCGAATACGGACGGTTCCTGGTTGATGTTGTCCAGGGGGTCCTCGGGGTCCACCACCAGGTTGTAGTAGACGTTGTTCTGCAGTTCGTCTTCGATGTAGAACAAGGTTCCGCCCATGGCACTGCCGCATCCGGCGCATGCACCCTGGAACTTAATCTTCAGGTGGTTGTCTTCCGTCAGGTCCAGGATCTCCAGGTCGCCGCCGTCGCCTTGCAGTGTGCCGCGCACGGATTTATGGAGCCATTCCTCGATCTTTTCGATCTTCTGCACCTTGGTGAGGGCGTTCCATTCGGCGTCGGCTTCTGCACGGCCTTCCACGGTCTGGGTGCGGTACTTGATGCGTTCCATCTTCTCGCGGACGATAATGGCTGTCGCCTTCTTCTCGGGATATTCCTCAAGGACCTTGGCAATCAGTTCGTTCATCTGCTTGATTTCGACTGCGGTTTCAGGAATGGCGCGAACTTCGGGAATGTCGCGGAGTTCTTCTTCGATGGATTCTGCGGTAATCTTGCAGGCGTCGTCTACGGTTGCCATCTGAATCTTCTTGCAGAAAGTGTCTGCCAGAGCTGTAAAGATGGGGCCGCCGTAGGTAAAAAATCTTGTCTCGAGAATCTTGTCGCAATCCGGGTCGATCATCAGGTAGACCTTGAGGCTTGCAACCTTCACATCCACCAGTGCGAGGCCTTTTTCGTCAGCTTCGATCTGGAAGATTGCCCCGCGGTATTTGGGGGACTTTGCAATATCTTGCACCTTCTGGGAAAGTGTGCTTGTTACATCTTCACTCATACAAAAGCAAATTTAAAAAAAAGCAAACGCAGTGAAATTGTTGTCCTTGGGGATAATTTTCAGAAAAGCCTGTTTTTTACGGGAAGATAGATCTTTTAGATAGCGATTTTCCCGTAAAATATTAGTTTGTTTGTGGTAAGGGGCGCGAATGGAGGTAATTACTGCGCTGTTTTGGTTGAAATTGACCCCGATTTGTACCCAAATGGTGCCTAAAATGGGGTTGGCATGCCTTTGGGAATACTGTTTGTAGTGGAATTGACGAAAATATTGCGAACAACGTAACGAAATTACGGGAAAAATTCCCATGAACCGTGTGGTTTTCCCGTAAAAATGCCCCAAAACGAAAAATTATCTCCTGAAGCATGAAAAAAGCCCCGCAATGAGCGAGGCTTTTTATAATCATAGTTAAGATGACTGATTAGGCCTGGCGCTCTACGAGCGCTGTCCTATTCGGCTCGGAAATGAGAGCAAGTGAACTTGCTCTCGCTTCACTCGCCTTGCTAGGCCTTAATGATAGTATCCTTGGCGAGAACGACTATGCCGGATTCTGTCACATGGAACAGCTTCTTGTCGCGTTCAAGGTCGTAGCCAATCTGGAAGCCTGCAGGAATATGCAAGCCCTTTTCGATGATGGCTCTACGGACCTTTGCGCCCGGGCCGATGGTCACGTTGGGGAAGAGGATGGATTCTTCCACCATGGCGTCCTTCTGGATGGTAACGCCCGGAGAAAGAATGCTCTTCACCACGGTACCGCCACCGATGATGCAGCCTGCAGACACGATGGAGTCGATAGCTGCACCCTGATGGGCTTCGTTATCACCTGCGAAGAAACGTGCAGGAGGCTGGTTCCAGTTGAAGGTGCGGATGGGCCAGTAGTTGTTGTAAAGGTCGAACGGCGGATTTTCGGAGCAAAGGTCCATGTTTGCTTCGAAGAAGGCGTCGAGAGTACCCACATCGCGCCAGTAGCCCTTGGTGCTTGCCTGTTCGCCGCGGACGATGTTGGTGTTAAAGTCGTAAACGTAGACCGGATAATCCTTGTAGAGGGCCGGGATGATGTGCTTGCCGAAGTCGGTTGCGCCGTTCTTGGCACCGTTCATCAATTCACGAACCAGGAACTTGCTGGTGAACAGGTAGTTGCCCATAGAGGCGAGGCACCAACCCGGACGACCCGGCATTTCCTTGGGATTCTTGGGCTTTTCTTCAAAGCCGATCATACGGTTGTCCTGGTCCACTTCGATAATACCGAATTCGCTAGCTTCCTTGATAGGAACAGGGATTGCCGCGATGGTGAGCAAAGCGGCGCGGGAGAGGTGGAAGTCGATCATCTGGTTGATGTCCATCTTGTAGATGTGGTCACCACCGAAGATTGCCACCAGGTCCGGGCGTTCGTCGGTAATCAAGTTGATGTTCTGGAAAATAGCGTCGGCGGTACCGCGGTACCATTCGTCGCCGGTACGCATCTGGGCGGGAACCAGGTCAACGTACTGGTCCAGGCTTGCGTTAAGGTTCCAGGCAGCGGAAATGTGCTTGTTCAAAGAGTCGGACTTGAACTGGGTCAAAACCTTGATCTTGAAGATGCCGGAGTTGATAAAGTTGTTCAGTACGAAGTCGATAATGCGGTAGGTGCCGCCAAAGTGAACGGCGGGCTTTGCGCGGTCGCGGGTGAGGGGCTGCAGACGGCTGCCCTGACCACCAGCCATAATCATGCAGAGAATATTCTTCTGATGTTCTCTAGAATAAGACCAGCTCATACATCCTCAAGGAGAAAAAAGTAAACAAAAAAATTACATCGCATAATCTATCAAATTTTTAGCGAAAACGGAAGAAAAACGCAAATTTTCCCAAAAAATTTCAAGATAGCACAAAACGTAAAAGGAAAAAGTGGGGGAAAGGTTTCCGAAAATCGACCGCTGCTGTCGGTTCGGTGTGATTTTACCCCGAATTCAAAAAAAATTCTCCTACATCGGGTGTTTTTTTTGTACATTTTCAGCGTTCGAAAATTCTCGAAAGGGCGAATTGCGCACGGACCACGTGTTCAGGTCGCCTTAACATTAACCAAATAGGAGCTAAATAATGTCTCTTACTCTTAACGACATCAAGCACCCGAAGATCAAGGCTTGGGTTGAAGAAGTTATCGCTATGTGCGAACCGGATAACGTTGTTGTTACCGACGGTTCCGTAGAAGAATACAACACTCTTATGCAGAAGTGCGTAGACGCAGGTCTCGCTACTAAGCTCGCTAAGAAGGAAAACTGCTACCTGTTCCGTTCTCTCCCGTCTGACGTGGCTCGCGTTGAATCCCGTACCTTCATCTCCTCCGTTAAGGAAGAAGACGCAGGTCCGACCAACCACTGGATTGACCCGGTTGAACTGAAGAAGACCATGTCCGGTCTCTACAAGGGTTGTATGCACGGCCGTACCATGTACGTGATCCCGTTCTGCATGGGCCCTCTCGGTTCCGCAATCTCCAAGAACGGTATCGAAATCACTGACTCCGAATACGTCGTTCTCAACATGGACATCATGACCCGCGCTGGCAAGAAGGTTCTCGACATCTTCAACGCAGACCCGAACGCTGACTTCGTTCCTTGCCTCCACTCTGTTGGTAAGCCGCTCAACAACGGCGAAACCGACGGCGGCATCTGGCCCTGCGCTGACGTTGAATTCAAGTACATCTCCCAGTTCCCGGAAGAACACCTCGTGTGGTCCTACGGTTCCGGCTACGGTGGAAACGCTCTCCTCGGTAAGAAGTGCTTCGCTCTCCGTATCGCTACCGTTCTCGCTCGCGACGAAGGCTGGCTGGCTGAACACATGCTCATCCTCAAGCTCACCAACCCGGAAGGCAAGGTCAAGTATGTAACTGGCGCATTCCCGTCTGCTTGCGGTAAGACCAACCTCGCTATGCTCATCCCGACTATCCCGGGCTGGAAGGTCGAAACCATCGGTGACGATATTGCATGGATGAAGTTTGGTGCTGATGGCCGTCTCTACGCTATCAACCCTGAAGCAGGTTTCTTCGGCGTTGCTCCGGGCACCTCCGCAGAATCCAACAAGAACGCTCTTATCTCTGCTGAAAAGAACACCATCTACACCAACTGCGCTCTCACTGAAGATGGCGACGTATGGTGGGAAGGCATTGGCTATCCTGCAACTGGCAAGCTGGTTGACTGGAAGGGCCAGACCCGTGACGCTCTCCCCAAGGACAAGGCTCCTAAGGGCGAAGAAATGGCTCACCCCAATGCTCGCTTCACTGCTCCGGCATATCAGTGCCCCTGCATCGCTGCTGAATGGGAAGATCCTGCAGGCGTTCCTATCTCCGCAATCCTCTTCGGTGGCCGTCGTCCGTCCACCATTCCTCTGGTTCACCAGTCCCTGAGCTGGAACCACGGCGTGTTCCTCGGCTCCATCGTTGGTTCCGAAATCACCGCTGCTTCCACCATTAACGCTGCTGAAGTCGGTAAGATCCGTCGCGACCCGTTCGCAATCCTCCCGTTCTGCGGCTACAACATGGGTGACTACTTCAAGCACTGGATCGAAATCGGTAAGAAGTCTACCGAAGACAAGCTCCCGAAGATCTTCTACGTCAACTGGTTCCGTAAGGACGCTGACAATGCAGAACTTCCGGGTGGCTTCATGTGGCCGGGTTACGGCGACAACAGCCGTGTCCTCGCTTGGATCTTCGACCGTTGCGACGGCAAGGACAATGCTAAGGAAACCCCGATTGGTCTGATGCCGGCAGACGGCGCCCTCAACACTGAAGGCCTCGCTGAATGCTACAAGAAGACTCTCCCCGCAATCACCTCCGTTGATGTTGAAGGCTGGAAGAAGGAACTCGCTGACGTTAAGGAAAATCACTATCCGAAGTTCGGCGCTCACCTTCCGAAGGAACTCTCTGACATCATCGACATGATTCAGAAGCGCCTCGAAAACGCTTAATGATTTCTGGTTAGAGCCGCGTCGCGGTTCAAATCAAAATCCTTAAAGGAACCTCTGCGGACCTCCGCAGGGGTTTCTTTTTATCTTGAATTTTTTCCCAAAATTTCTATCTATGGTGCCGAAAACAACGCGTTTCCTTGTTGGAGTAAGTCCAGTTGTCCGCAATCCGCAATGGCGGGGAAGGCTAGAACGCGCATTCGAGTGAAGCGCGCGGCTGGACCGGGCGCTTGTTGTTTTTTAAGGTGTATACATCGTGAGTTCCAAATCAAAATTCACGTTCTTGATGTTCCTTCTAGGAATGCTTTCTGCCTTCGGGCCCTTCGTTACAGACCTCTACCTGCCGGCTCTGCCCAACTTGGCGGAATACTTCAGGGCGACACCCTCGGCATCCCAGCTGAGTTTAACCATGAGCATGCTGGGCCTGAGTGTAGGCCAGCTGTTCATCGGCCCGCTGAGCGACAAGTACGGACGCAAGCGCCTGCTGGTGATTTGTCTTATCTTGTTTGTAATTAGCACCATGGCCTGCATTCTTGCTCCCAATATTGCTGTGTTCAATGTATGTCGCTTGCTCCAGGGCTTGGCTGCTTCTGGCGGCATCGTGATTGCTCGTTCCGTTTCTGCCGATAGTTACCGCGGTCCGGTGCTGACGAAGTTCCTGGCCATGGTCAGTGCCGTGAATGGGGTAGCCCCTATTGCCGCTCCCGTGCTGGGTGGTTTTTTGCTGAATTTCATGAGCTGGAAGGGAACCTTCGCTGTCTTGCTTCTCTATGGCTTTGTTCTGCTGTTCATGGCTGGCAAGTTCCAGGAATCCTTGCCCAAGCGTCGTCGCAGCAACAAGTCTATTCTAGCAAACTTTAGCTTGTATGTAAAAGTGTTCCGCAACGGCGAATTCGTTCGATTCTTTGCCGTTTGTACCGCTTCCATGATTGTGCTGTTCGGCTACATTGCTGCGTCGCCCTTCATTTTCCAGAAACTGTACGGATTGAGTCCCATGGGCTTTAGCTTCTGCTTCGCACTGATTGCCTTTTGTACTGCCGTAGGCTGCGCAACTTCTGGCAAAATCGGAAACGACCGCAAGGCCATCAAAATCGCGGGCATAGGTGTTTTCATCGCCTCTCTTGCGGTGGCGGCTTGCCTATTGACTCACGCTCCGCTACCCTTGCTCCAACTTAGCTTTATGGCTACGACCTTCATGTTCGGTCTGATGCAGCCGCCGGCCAGCGCGTTGGCCCTGAATGCCGAACGCAAGAATGCAGGCACGGCTTCTGCAGCCATGGGTGCCGCAGGTTTTCTGATGGGTGGTATCGCAAGTCCCATTGTGGGCATGGGTAATATTGCGGTCAGCGCCTCCATCATGCTGGTTACGGGTGGCTTTCTGACCATGCTTTTCATGATTGTGGCCAAGACAAAAATGCAAAAATAAATTACTTTGTTTGTCACCATAATAAATGGAGGAACAAATGAAAAAATTCTTGTTAATTTTTGCTGCAGCTGTGCTGCTCATGTTTACCGGCTGTAGCCGTCCTCGAATGAGTGTTGACCCTGAATGGACCGCTGCTCCTAGTGAAGTCACTGTTCTCGTGACCATTCCCGAAGCTCGTAACACCGACGACGTTTACGATGACTTCATGGGCGAAACTGAATTTGAAGACTGGTTCATCAACTTCACCGAAGCCGCCTTCAACAAGTACTCCAAGTCCAAGGTTGCTGTGAACTATGTGAAGCCGGAAGTCTTCACCATGACCGACCTTCCGCTGGGCAAGCACCGCATTCGTTTCCCCCTTCCTGATGCAGAAAAGCTTGAAGGCATTTCCGGTATCGTCGTTTCCGTTACCCCGGTTACCTACTGGAGAACCACCACTACCGTTTATAACGGTTTCGGTGTGACCTCTTCTTCTACCCTTGATGCCGACCTGAAGTACAGCATCGTTTCTGTGGAAGACCAGAAGGTTCTTGCCTACGGCCTTGCCAAGGACAGAAGCAGCTTCGCCTTCGCAATGACCAAGAGCAACTGGGAAGACCTTACTGTGGCTCTCGTTCGCAAGGTGCTCCAGAAGACTCCGTTGCAGAAGTAATACAACGTATTCGGTTTGAAATTATACGGCTGAAAGACTTCGGTTTTTCGGCCGTTTTTTTTTCGAAAAAAACAAAAAAAAGAAAAAAAATGTTTCTTTGGTAAAAAAAAGTGTATATTGATACCATATTCCAACTTGGAATACTCTTGAAGAAGAGTGAATAGAAGAGGACTAGGTTTTATGAATCGTTACGACTTGGTTTTGTTGGGTCTTATCCTTGAACACGAACGCAGCGGCTATGATATTATCACCGAAGTTCGTGAACGCGAATTGGACCGCTGGGCAAACCTGAGCACTTCCACCGTTTACAACCGTCTCACCACCCTCGAAAAGAACGAATGCATCGTGGGTCGTACCGAACGCGACGGTAACCGTCCGGAACGTGTTGTCTTCAATATTACAGACAAAGGTAGGGAAGTCCTCAAGAAGGAAGTCCTCAAGCACTTGACCGGCTTCAACGACGATCCTCGTACCCTCGGCTTCGCTTTCCTTTTCGGCGCAGACAACAAGGAACTTATCCGCACCCTGGAAGCCCATGAACGCCGCCTCGTCCAGGAAATTGAAAATCTCGAAAAGATGATTGCAGAAGAACCGCGCCCCACCTTGTATCCGGAAGGACCGTTCCTCAACTGCATGTCCCGTGACCACATTCTCGTGGAACTTAAGTATGTCCGTGCCGCTATCGGTATTCTGCGTGACCCGGTCCGCAACAAGAAGCTGGACGGCTACTTCTACATCAACTTCGGTAACCGCCCCTTCGAAAACTTCAAGCAGGCTGCTGAAGGCGAGGGTTCCACAGAAAAGTAAACCATTTGTATACGCAACGGGGGAGATTTCCTTCTCTCGTTGCTCTTTTTATTTCTAAATTTTGAATGAAAAGATGTACATAGGCCGTGGGTCGAACCTCGTACCTCGAACCTCGTACCTCGAACCTTTTATATCACAACCCCTCTATTACGGAGATAAAATGGCTACAACAAAGACAAAGAAGCCCGCTGCAAAGAAGGTGTCCGCTAAGGCCGCCGCCAAGTACGGTTACTTCGATGACGCTGCTAAAGAATACGTTCTCACCAACCCGGCAACCCCGATCAAGTGGTGCAACTACGTTGGTACCCTGAACTTCGGTGGTATTGTTGATACTACCGGTGGTACCCTGGTTTGCAAGGGCGACCCCGCTCTGAACCGTATTACCAAGTACATCGCTCAGATGCCCTGCTCTGACTTCAAGGCAAGCACTGTTTACATCCGCGTTAAGGATGCTAAGGGCGGCTACAGCGTGTTCTCTCCGTTCGTGGTTCCGACCCTCACCAAGATGGACAAGTGGGAATGCCACGTTGGTCTGTCCTACATGCGTTGGATTGCTGAATGCCAGGGCGTTCGCACTCAGGTCACCATCTTCGTTCCGACCGGATCCAACACCCTCCTCCAGGACATCCAGGTTACCAATATCTCTAAGGCCGCTAAGGAAATTGATATTGTTCCCGTTTACGAATTCAGCCACTTCGAAGCTGAAAAGCAGCTCACCAACGCTGACTGGGTTCCCCAGACCATGACCCTCAAGGCTCATCCGGAAAAGGATGGCTGCCTGGTTCTCGAACAGTACGCTTACATGAAGCGTGACTTCGCCGTGAACTACGTTACCGCCAACGGTAAGGTTTCCTCCTTCGATGGCGACCGCCGCGTATTCCTCGGCTCCAACGAAATGGGCTCCTGGGCTGCTCCGCTGTCCCTCGGCAACAAGGAACTTTCCAACTCTGAATGCGACCGTGGCGACAACATCGCTGCTCTCATGATTCACGCTGGCAAGGTTGCTGCCGGCAAGACTTTCCGTACCTGCACTCAGCTCGGTCAGGAACAGTCTCTCAAGGTTGCTAACAAGGCTATCAAGAAGTACCGCGACCTCAAGAACGTTGACAAGGCTTTCGCAGAACTCGCTCAGTTCTGGGTCAAGTACCTCTCTACCATCCAGGTGGAAACCCCGGATGCAGCTTTCAACTCCATGGTGAACGTGCACAATCCTCGTCAGTGCCACACCACCAAGAACTGGTCTCGCTACCTGTCCCTGTACCAGCTGGGCTACGGCACCAGCCGCGGTATCGGTTACCGTGACTCCAGCCAGGACCTCATGGGCGTTATGAGCCACATGCCGGAAGAAGCTCTGGAACTCGCCAAGAACCTTCTCTCCGTACAGCGCCCCGAAGGTAACGCAATGCACCAGTACGCTCCGCTCGCTCTTGCTGAAGACAACGGCAACGAAGCTAACGCCGGTGACTCCCGTGAAAAGGCTGGCGTCAAGGACGAAAAGGGCAATCCGATGTATGCCGACTGGTACGGTGACGACCATCTGTGGATCGTTCTCACTGTTGCCAACTACCTGAAGGAAACCGGCAAGCTGGAACTCCTGAAGGAAGAAATTCCGTTCTACGTTGCTGGCAAGAAGCGCGCAGATCGCCCCAAGGGCACTGTCCTCGAACACTTGAAGCGTTCTCTCGAATTCACCCACTCTCACATGGGTAAGCATGGTCTTCCGCTCCTCGGCTTCGCTGACTGGAACGACTGCATGAACCTCCCGCTGGGTGCTGAATCCAACTTCAACTCCGGCTTGTACGCAAAGGCCCTTCTGGAAATGATGGACATCTGCGAAGCTCTCGGCGACAAGAAGTCCCTGGACATGTACAAGAAGTGGTACGAAGAAATCAAGAAGGCCTTCAACGACAGTTCTTGGGACGGCAAGTGGTGGATCCGCTGGTTCGGCAAGGACGGCACCGCTTACGGTACCAACAAGGCTAAGTACGGCAAGATCTATTGCAACAGCCAGTCTTGGTCTGTGATTTCTGGCATCGCTTACGGCGATCGCGCAGTACAGGGCATGGACAGCCTGAACAAGCTCCTGAACACTGCTAACGGTGTGAAGAGCTCTACTCCGGGTTACCGCGGCTTCGATCCGACCGTTGGTGGCATCTCCACCTATCCTCCTGGAGCAAAGGAAAACGGCGGTATCTTCCTCCACACCAACCCGTGGGTGATGATCGCTGAAACCATCCTTGGCCGTGGCGACAAGGCATTCCAGTACTACAACCAGATCAACCCCGCTGCAAAGAACGTCAAGCTGGACGAATTCGAATCCGAACCGTACTGCTATCCGCAGAACATCCTCGGTGACGAACACAAGCAGTTCGGTATGGGCCGTAATGCATGGCTCTCCGGTACCTCTTCCTGGACCTACCAGGCTGCTACCCAGTTCATCATCGGTGTTCGTGCAAGCTTCAAGGGCCTGATCATCAATCCTTGTATTCCTTCCGCATGGGGCGAATTCAAGGTGACCCGTAAGTTCCGTGGCGCTACCTACGAAATCTCCGTGAAGAACCCGAAGCACGTCTGCAAGGGCGTTGCCAAGATGGTTGTCGACGGTAAGGAAATCGATTCCAACGTCGCACCGGTGTTTACTTCTGGTACCCACAAGGTCGAAGTAACCTTGGGCTAAAATCGCATCTAACCGTCGCGATAGTGCGTCGCCTTGGCTCTCGTCGTACGACTTGTACGCCTTCGGCCAAGGCTCCTGCTCTCGCTTGGTACTAATTAAATCTTGAATCAGAAAATGATTTAAAGAAGTCCTTCTGAAAAGAAGGATTTCTTTTTTATTTTATTCACGTATAAGGAGGTCTGATATGTTTTCTTTTGTTCGTAAAATCTTGTTCGTTACGATTTTTGCTGCTGCATGTTCTTTTGCTGAGCTGACCAAGGATAATGTTGTAAATGTGAACCGAGGAAACAGCGACGTCTTCGCCCCATATATTGAAATGGCGAAACGCACTTTCCCTGAGGTTAAGAAAAAGTACCTGGCTGGTGTATACCAAAAAGAGAATCGACAATTGCAGGTTCAAGTTCAATTGTCCGACAAGCAGGGCCATAATGAATTGCCCTTCGTCGGTGTGACTAAATGCCAGGGCGATTTATTCGAAGGCATCATTACAAATGAAATCCGTATGTTGCAGGGGTATGCCCGTGGTGACCGCATTTCCTTCAAGCAACAAGATATTAAGAATTGGGTCGTTTTGGACGAAAAGGGAAATGAGGAAGGCAACTACGTGGGAAAGGCTGTAGACGCTTATCACTATGAAAAGGTGGGCGTTTTCTTCGAAGTCGTTTATTCCAAGGGCGAGTTTAAATTAAAGTACCTTTATTCCTTGGTTGGCCAAGACGTAAATGTGGATGGAATTCTGTCCGCCGAAGTAATTGATCAGGCTAAAAAGCTGCTCGTTGATGGTTTCAAGAAAAGAATTGGTGAAGGAACGACGTACGAGGAGAATAAGCCTTTTTACACATACCATGTCTATGACTTTATAAATCAGAAGTTTGTAGACTAGGACTTAGGTTTGCGCGCCCTTTTCTATATTTGCGTTCGCTTATGCTTCTCATGATTCTTGACATTCTGGGAACTTTCGCCTTCGCTATTTCGGGGGCTGAAAAGGCTGTTCGTTACAGGTTGGACTGGCTTGGCCTTATTGTGCTTGCCACGGTTACAGGAATTGGGGGAGGTATCATGCGTGATGTGATGCTGGGGGCTACGCCGCCGGCGGCCTTGACCAATCCTATCTATATTCCCATCTGCATTGTGGGCGCGTTTTTTTATTTGGTTATGCGCAAGAGGATTCGTAAGATCCGAACCTTGATTCTTGTGGCAGATGCCTTGGGATTGGGCTTCTTTACTGCTGTTGGTGCAGCAAAGGCTAGCGCCATGGCGGCTGGACCTTATTCCATTATTTTGTTTGCAGCCATTACGGCGGCTGGTGGCGGCTTGATTCGCGACTTGTTGGTAAGCGAAATTCCACAGGTTCTCAAAAGCGACTTTTATGCGACGGCGGCTCTGATTGGTGGAATTTTGTTTTATGCACTGGATTTTTCAAACCTAGGAAGCACTCCGCAGATCTTAATAACAACTGCTTTTACGTTTGCACTACGTCTTTTTGTGATGCGCAAAAAAATCCAGCTGCCTAAGACCCGCAAAAGCGATTTCTGACCCATTTTCAATTCCAATTCGGGCGGAAAAGTACTTCATTGTAGTCACTTTTTCTATATTTTTCGTGAAAAATTTCTAACAAGGATAAAATAATGTCCATTAAATTGATTTCTCGTAGTGTTGCAGCAGTCCTTTTGACTGCAGGTATTGCTTCTGCTCAGTTGATGAATACAAAGAGCCTGGATGTGATCCGTGTTGAAAAGACCGGCATTTCCGCTGGCAAGATTGATAGCTTGGCCAAGATGCTTGGCGAACAGCAGCTCCGTGGCCAGAAGATCGATGACAAGACCATGACCCAGCTCCGCTATGCAGTTATCGACAACCTGGTGGGCCAGGAACTCATCAAGCTCGAATGCAAGAAGCAGGGCATCAAGGTTCCGGCTGCTAAGGTCGACAGCGTTACCAAGTTGTTCAAGGCTCAGTTCCCCAGCGAAGACGCTTTCCAGAAGGAACTCAAGAAGTCCAACACCACCATGGCTCAGTTCAAGGAAAAGATCGAAGATCAGCTGAAGAGCGAAATCATCTTGGAAAAGAAGGTTCCGTATCCTAAGGATCCCACCGAAAAGCAGAAGGAAGCTTTCTGGGAACTGAACAAGACTAAGGTTGCCATTAACGACTCCATCAGCGGTGCCCAGATCATCATCAAGACCAAGGGCAAGTCTGCTCAGGAAATCTCCGATGCCAAGGATATGTTGAAGGGTCTTGCAGCACAGGTTCGCGCCAAGAAGGCAACCTTCGCTCAGCTCGCTGCCATGTACAGTGACGATCCGGCTGCCAAGAAGAACGGCGGTGTAGTTCCCAAGTTTGTTGGCAAGTCCAAGGGTGACGCTTTCGCAAAGGCCGTGGCTAAGATCAAGGTCGGCGAAATCACTGACGTTTACACTGAAAAGGACCAGGTGGCAATCTTCATGCTTACCGAAAAGAACGACGGCAAGTACGAAAGCTACAAGCACCAGATCGACTACATCCTCCGCGTGCAGGCCGAACAGGACCGTCAGGCTCAGCTCAAGGCTTACCTTGACCAGCTTGGCAAGACCTACAAGGTGCAGTACCTCGATGCTAAGTACACTCCGCCCCAGGCAATCGGCGGCAATAACTAAACCGCTTACATTTTTGAAAAAGGCAGCGGCGACTTAATGCCGTTGCTTTTTTCTTTACCAGTCTTATTTTACCTCGAGCCTCGCACCTCGCACCTGGGGCCTCGAGCCTCGTACCTCAATTGGAGAATTTAAATGGCGTTTCAGACTA
This sequence comes from Fibrobacter sp., assembly GCA_024399065.1. NCBI lineage: Bacteria > Pseudomonadati > Fibrobacterota > Fibrobacteria > Fibrobacterales > Fibrobacteraceae > Fibrobacter > Fibrobacter sp. The sequence continues at coordinate 13,650 of JAKSIB010000013.1, forward strand.
CACATACCGGGCTTATTGACCTGCGCGCACGCGTAGATAAGCTCTGGGGGTATCTTTGACTTAGAGGCTAAGACAGAAGAGCTCTACGTTCTCGAAAAGGACTCTAACGACCCCAACTTGTGGAATGACCAGGAAAAGGCTCAGTCCATGATGAAGAAGATCGGCAACTTGCGCGAACTTCTGAACAAGTGGAATGAAGTCTCCAATACCTGCAACGATCTTGCAGAACTTTATGAAATGAGCAAGGATGAGGAGTCCGAAGACTTGACCAAGTCCATCGACGCTGACATTGCCGAACTGAAGGCAAAGATCGAGGAAATGGAATTCAAGAAGATGCTGAACGGTCCTGATGACGCTTGCGCTTGCTTGCTATCCATTCATCCGGGTGCCGGCGGTACAGAATCCCAGGACTGGGCCCTGATGCTGTTCCGCATGTATACCCACTTCTTTGAACGCGAAAAGATGGACTTTAAGGTGGTGGACTTCCAGGAAGCGGAAGACGCCGGCCTCAAGAGCGCCACCATCGAAGTGACTTGCGAAAACGCCTACGGCCTGCTCCGTTCTGAAATTGGTGTGCATCGCCTGGTGCGAATCAGCCCCTTTGACGCCAATGCCCGTCGCCACACAAGCTTTACCGCGGTCTACCTTTATCCGGAACACGAAGACATCGAATTCGATTTGGATATGTCTGAAGTCCGCGTGGATACTTACCGCAGTAGTGGTGCCGGTGGTCAGTACATCAACAAGACTGACTCCGCAGTCCGTATGACGCACTTGCCCACAGGCATTATGGCCAGCTGCCAGACGGAACGTTCCCAGATCCAGAACCGTGAAACCTGTTACAAGATGCTGAAGACCATGGTGGCTGAACATTACCGCTTGGAAGAAGAAGCCAAGCGCGACGCCCGCATGGCCGAGAAGAAGAAGGTGGAATGGGGTAGCCAGATCCGTAGCTATGTCCTGCAGCCGTACCAGCTGGTGAAGGACCTGCGTACCAATGTGGAAACCTCCGACACCGCAGGCGTTCTCGATGGCAAGATCAAGCCGTTTATTAACGCCTACCTGCTCAGCACCAGCGAACAGCAGAACGGTTAGTTTCGAACGCTGTTACGTCAATCGTTAAGTTCGTCGCAAAATTCAAACAGAAAAGGCTCCCGGCAATGCGCCGGGGGCCTTTGATTCTTCAATTCTAAAAAGTCTTAATTTTACTCGCCATCAATTGTCGTTTCAGCGGGCTCAACATGTTCTGTTTCTTCTGCAGGCTTGTTCTTTTTGAACTTTGCTTTCAATCTTTTAACGCCTTCAACACCGAGAATGGTGAGGCCGCCATATTGGAATGTCTTTGCCAGTCCAAAGAATACGACCCAAAGTATGCCCTTGGTGGACGCGTCAATATCCAGGGCCATCTGGGCGAAGGAGAAAATGTAGCAGGGAATACAGAGAAGCAGGACGATGACGCCGGTCCTGAAGGACAATTTGGCCAGCTGTTCCTTGATTTTCTGGAAGAGTTTTTTCACAGGCGGGGCTCCTTGGGTCTCGCGGTGGAATAATGGACGATAGTCGCGGGCTGCTTTCGTGCGACGGGTTGTTAATTACTTGATATCGTACTTTTGGCAGATTTCGATACGTTCTTCGTCGCTGAGGCTCTTCAAGTACTTCTTGAAGCCGGGGCAGAAATTGATGTGGAATCGCCAGATGCGTCCGATGAGGGACTTGGGATCCTTGTCGTAGTGTGCTCTAATTTTGCAGTTTGCGCAACCCATGTGGCGTCTCCTTTTATTTTAATGCGTGAATCAAATTGTCGAGAACGGGAGCGATGGAGCCCAGTTCTTTTAAGTTTACGTGTTTCTTGGACATTTCGCTAACAAGGCAGGACGGAACTTCGACAGCCTTGTTCTGTAGGGCCTTTCCCTTGGCGGTGAGGCAGATAATTTTCTGACGGGCGTCTTCCTTGCCGGGCTTGCGCTTGATGAGGCCCAAGTCTTCCATACGCTTCAGCAGGGGAGTGACTGTGTTCGTTTCGAGCAGCAAACGCTCCGTGATGGTGCTGATGCATACGTTGTCGCTTTCCCACAGGATCAGCATGACCAGGTATTGCGGGTAGGTAATTTTCAACTTGTCCAGCAACGGGCGGTAAGCCTGCGTCACTAGGCGGGAGGCCGTATAAAGCCTAAAGCAAAGCTGATTGTCTAGTTTCAATTCTTCGTGCATGGCGTAAATATAACAAAATATATCGTGTACGATATTGTTTGTCGCTGAATTTGTTGAAAAATGTCGTGAACGATGCAATTGCTGCTGCGGAATGCATCGCGCATTTGATTGAATGAAAAAAGAAAGGCTCCCGCGCAATTGCGAGGGAACCTCTCTTTAAGTGCGATGTCATCCCGGATTTAGTTCGGGATTTCCATTACTGGCACTGCTTCGCAGTGCTAGCTAATCGGCTCGGAAATGCGAGAGCGAGCTCTCGCGCTTCTCTCGCCTTACTGGCGCAGCTTCGCAGCGCAGTAATCTTCGCCTCGGTTATAGGAGTGCAAGCACTCCTGCAACTCTCGGCTTACGATTACTTTGCCTTCTTAGCAGCCTTGGGAGCAGCAACCTGGCGCTGCTTTGCAGCGCAGGTTTTGCGGCAAGAAAATGCGTGTGCGAGCACCCGCGCTTTACTTGCCTTTCTTAACCTTCATGGCGCCGCGTTCCAGCTTGATGGTGAAGTTGGTAACGTCGCAAACTTCGCTGGGACCCCAGTACTGGATCGGACCCGGATAGGTGTAGGATTCAGTCTTGGCCCATTCTTCGCGGTTAGCAGCAAAGAACTTGAACGGAGCACCGTCGAGAACGACGAGAGCCTTCTGGATAACCGGCTTGTCTGCACCGTGACGGCGTTCCATGTTCATCATCATGGTGATAGGAATGCCACCAGCGGTCCACTTTTCGATACCCTTGGTCAGGTCGCGAACAGAGCTCATGTAGCCGTTCATCTTGTTGAAAGCGAGAACGGAAGCAGTGTAGCCCAGGCTGTAGCAGTAGTCTGCGTCGAAGTTGGACGGAGCTGCGCAACGGCCTTCGTAACCGAAGAAGTGGTTGAGAGCGGAGAACTTGCCCTTGAAGTTCTTGCGGCTCTTGAGTTCGCTCTTCACCATGTCGATGATGAGCTTTTCAGTTTCGATGAGGGAAACCTGAACGTTACCGTGGGAGTCGCGGTCCAGCATGAGCTGAGCCTGAACGAATGCCGGGAGGGAAACGAGAACTTCAGCAGAAGCCTTGGAAACCCACTTGCAGAGCTTTTCAACCTTAGCAGCGGTGTCGAGACCTTCGACTTCCTTTTCGTGATGAGCGAGGGCTTCGGAAAGTTCGGAAATGAGAACGCCAACATCCGGGATGAATTCCAGGAGGCCTTCCGGAATCAAAGCAACACCGAAGTTCTTGCCGTCAGCAGCACGTGCAGCAACGATGTCTGCAACATACTTGATGACCTGCTTCAGCTTCATCTTCTTAGCCTTGACTTCTTCAGAGATCAAGCAGACGTTGGGATGAGTCTGGAGAGCTGCTTCGAGTGCAATGTGGGAAGCGGAACGGCCCATGAGCTTGATGAAGTGCCAGTACTTCTGAGCGGAGTTAGCATCGCGCATGATGTTGCCGATGAGTTCAGAGTAGGTCTTCACAGCGGTGTCGAAACCGAAGGAGGTTTCGATGTATTCGTTCTTGAGGTCGCCGTCGATGGTCTTGGGGCAGCCGCAAACAACGCAGGAAGCGCCGTTAGCCTGGAAGTATTCACCGAGAACAGCAGCGTTGGTGTTGGAGTCGTCACCACCGATGATCACGATAGCGTCCAGCTTCTGAGCCTTGGCAACAGCCATGCACTTCTTGAACTGTTCTTCAGTTTCCAGCTTAGTACGGCCGGACTGGATGATGTCGAATCCACCAGTGTTGCGGTAGGAGTCCATGATCTTTTCGTTGATCACGATGAACTTGCCGTTTTCGAGGCCAGACGGACCGCCGAGGAAGCCGAGAAGCTTGGAGGACTTGTTGATGGACTTGATACCGTCGAAGAGACCTGCGATAACGTTGTGGCCACCAGGTGCCTGACCGCCAGAAAGAACAACGCCAACGTTCAAAGCCTTAGCTTCGCCAGCAGCCTTGCCAGCCTTCAGCTGAATGTAGGGAGCACCGTAGGTGTTGGGGAACAGAGCCTTGATCTTCTTCTGATCGCGGACAGATTCAGTTGCCTTACCCTTGTTGAGTGCGACATTGAGAGCGCCCTTACGGAGAGCGACGGGGAGTTTCGGCTGGTAGGCCTTGCGAGCCTTGCCGAGGACGGACAGATTGTCAGCCATTGTTTCTTCCTTTTGGATTTAAGTCCACCAAAAAGCGGACGGGTTAAAAAATCTACGCCGTAAAATATAGAAAAAATTTGGCGGGGGAAAAGTCCCCCTCGCTCACACCATGTTGTTCGCTACCCCCTTTCCTAGGGGGTGTGTAATTACTCACCCCCTAAAACCCCCGCAAGCGAGAGTCTCGAAAAATGTGCTTGCACAATTTTTCATGACCGAGCGCTAAGGGTTTCTGCAAGACTCTGGCAACAAAAAAAGACCTGCTTCCGTGAAGGTCGCAGGTCTGGGGGTTAGGAGGAAAATCGTTGCGGCTTACTTGAACTGTGCGGAGATTGTGGTTGCACCGTTGATCTGCACGATGTGCGGATTCTCGCTGCTGCCATCGGACCAACCCATGAACATTGCTCCAGAAGCGGGGACTGCCTCCAGCAACATGCTGTTACCGGCAAAGAACTTTCCATTGTAGCTGGAGCTGGGAAGCTTTGTTCCTTCAACAAGGACGGATCCCTTGCCGCTGGCGTTGATGGATACGCTAACTTCGTTTGAAAGGCCAAAGTACTGCATGGTTTCCTGCTTGAGGGTTTCAGTACGGTTTCTTGCAAACTGCATAATGTCGCTACCGTCCGGAGACCAGTGATATTTTGCCTGGTTGCGGGGCCATCTCTGTTCGTCACGCTGCTGTTCGGAAGAGGGGATGGTGGACATGATGTTCTGGAAAGCCTTCTGCACTTTTTCGTAAGTCAAGTATTCGTTTAGGAGAATGCTTGCCTGGTTGATGAATAGACGCTTGAAGTCGGGATTGGAAAGAAGCTTCTTGAGCATTTGACCGAGGGTGGTATTTGCACCGCCGCCAAAGCCGCCGAAACCACCGCCAAAGCCGCCCATGTCCCAGCCGCCCATGCCTGGCTGCTGACCGCCCTGGTTTCCACCATTGTTGTCCATGGTGGCGCTACCCAATACCCATTGGTACATGTTCTGGTTTTCTACATCAAAGCCCCTGATACCCGGAGTAAAACCATAACCATGGTCAAGGTCGAACATCATTGCCTTGAAGGGGATGCCTTTGTTGGGGCTACCCCAGAATCGAATATTGTTATTCGGCCAGTCTCCATTATGGGAGTACATTTCTGCGATCATGTACTGGGCAAAGCTGACCATGTTCAACTTTTCGGAAACCTGCTTGTAGGACTGGTTGTTTTCACCTTCGAAATTGCCGGTAGTAATTTGGTTTACCAACTGTGCAAATTCGTTGGCGGAGGCTTCGTTGGTACCGCTGGGGCACCATCCATTTTGATAGCCCTTGTCGCCGTTGCTGCAGTTCTTGACGACATTGATGGACTTGTTGTCGATGCCGTAGTTGGTTTCTGCAAAGCTGCGGTTCAAACGTTCACGCATGTCGTGGATGCCAAAATATTCGCCGTTGTAGAAAACTACAACCTGGCGGCTACGCTGGTAATCCACTTCGGTTCCTTCCATCAGGCTGGTGAGCATGGCGTCTTCTGCGTAGTCGGTCCAGAAGCGGTTACCATTGTTACGGAGATTGAAACTCTTGAAGCGTTTGGCTTCCGGACGGGTCTTGAAGAGGGAATACTTCAGACTCTTGTCGTTATAGAGGGAATCGTCCATCTTGATGGCGACGCTCTTCTTGGGCTTGTAACGGCTGTAGTTACCGATAATGGAAATGCCTGCGTCGATTTCCCAGTTCTTGGTCTTGGTGGAGCTTCCGTTTTCAAAGAATTCCACATGAACGGGGAGTTCGTCTTCTTTCCAGAAGTTGGCCTGTTTACAAGGTTCAGTACACTTGGGGTTGTTGGTGTCGTCACCGCCAACGTCTATGCCGCCCCACATGCCGCCGCCCTGGTTATTATTGGTCAGGTTACCAGTGGCATAAAGTCCGTCGGTAGAGTCGAACATGTCATGATGATTCACGGTCAATGCCACCACCGGCATGGAAACCCTTTCGTTTATGAAGTAAGTCTGGGTCGTTGTATCCAAGGCCTGGCCGTTCAAGAATTCAGAACAGCGGATGACAGTGTTTTCGGTAATCTGCTTGGCTGCCGTAATGGATTCGGAATTCTGGGTAGGGAAGGATCCGTCAAAAGTACACTTGACCTGGCCGCCCTGGTTTCCGCTGAGAGGCTGGATTGTCAGGTTGGAATAGAAGCCTGCTGCGGGCAGGTAGCTTTCCTTAGGGGCGTGGTTGTCGTTGTAATCCTTGAGACCGCTGGAAGAACTCTGTACAGGAGCCTTTGCAGAGGAACTGCTGGCGGCAATGCCCTGCTGGATCGAGGAACTGCTGATTCCAATACCCATGGAAGAACTGCTGAAGCCCATGCCCAGGGAGGAGCTGGACAACATCGGATTCGGATTGTTGGGGTCTGTAATCTGGTTGTTAGGATCGTTGGGATCTAGGGGGGCAATAGGGCCCAGATTTCCGTTCGGGTCTTCAATTTGAGAATCACCGAGGCCGGAATCTACAATGGAATCGTTTTCGCCGCTGCAACCGATAATCGCCGCACCTGCAATAAAAGGCAAAAGTTGGAATAATTTTTTATTCATGTTAAAAAACACCTGAAAAAAAGAATTCACCAAACAACCAATTTACCGGGTTCAAAATATATTCTCAATTTGATTATGAAATCTTTGTTAACCTATTGTTTACATGCTTATGTGTAAGAGGTGTGTAAATGTGATGGCCATCAATGGGTGTGGAACAAAAAGTACCGAAAATTTTGATTAAAAACGGCATTTTTGTGTAAAAATTTTTCATGGTGGTGTATACGAAAAAGGCCCGCCGGCATTACGCCGACAGGTCTTCCCTGAGAAAAAATTGTTTGATGAAGAGGTTTACTTCTTACCACATTTACATTCAGCCAAGCACTTGTAACCGAAGCCACCGAGAACGCCGCCGAGGATCGGGGCGACCCAGAAGAGCCACAGCTGTTTGATTGCGGTGCCGCCGACAAATACAGCTACAGCGGTAGAGCGGGCCGGGTTCACGGAGGTGTTGGTCACCGGAATGGAAATCAAGTGGATGAGGGTGAGGCAGAGGCCGATGGCAATGGGAGCAAAGCCAGCCGGAGCGCGGCCGTCGGTAGCGCCCATGATCACGAAGAGGAAGATTGCAGTAAGCACAACTTCGATGAGGAATGCGCTGCACATGCCGAAGGTGGTGCCGCCGAATGCGTTACGGCCGCCTTCGAGGGATTCAGACCAGCCGTTGGTTGCGAATGCGCCAACACCAGCGTTGGTGAGGTCCGGGTGTGCGATGCAGAAGAGAACTGCTGCAGCGATGATACCGCCGATCACCTGTGCAATGATGTAAGCCGGAGCTTCCTTAGCCGGGAAGCGACCGCCAGCGACCTGGCCGAGAGTTACAGCCGGGTTCAGGTGGCAACCAGAAATGTGGCCGAGAGCGTATGCCATGGTGAGAACGGTCAAACCGAAGGCGAGAGAAACGCCAACGTAGCCGATGCCAGTGTTGGGAACGCCGCATGCGAGAACAGCTGCACCGCAGCCGCCGAATACGAGCCAGAAAGTACCGATTGCTTCAGCAATTGCACGAGTAGAAAGTTTCATTTTTACTTCTCCATGAGTTATTCCGGACGAGCCGGGATTTCGTTTGGTAGCGAAAAAATAAAAAATGGACTTTGTACAAACTGCTAAAAACAGGTTATGTAAATGAGAAGTTTCAAAACCCGGTCTGTATTGTGAACTAGGTCACATTTGGTATAATGTTGGTCTTACGGCTGTTTTTGCACAAGCACATATCTGCTAGCGGGGAAGGCTTCTATTAGAACTTTACCTTGATACACCGTGTAATGGGATTGATTGATAAAGGTGCTGTTGTAGGTTGTGCGGGAAACTTCTATTTCAGAACCGCTACCAAATCTCAAATAGTAGTCCTTTCCAGACTTTGTACTAATTGTGTATTTGTGAACAACATTTTCTGTTTGAACCTTCGGAGGTTCATTCAGTCGTTCGGGGAAGGTGGAGAGGGGAAGAATTCCGAAACAGACAAATCCTGCTAAAGGAAGGCCTATCACTCCGATAAGCAGGCTCCTATCCCTTTTCTTGATATACTTGTCTTTTAACGTCAGTCGTAGGCCGATGCAATAGAACATTAGACCTGCAGCAAAGAATATTAAAATCGATAAGGTAACGAGTTGCGCTGTGTTGTATAGTTCGTACTGAACAAGGTCGTTCAAAAAGTTGTCGTCAATGACAACACCAGTGTTTACGAACGCAGCCTTCTTTGCACTCAGAACTGCGGTAGCCACGGCAAAAATGACCTCCAGAATTATCCAGAGGATCATAATGCTTTTTCTGTAGATTATCTTGTTCATGATCGCAAATCTTTCATTGGTCTACCACAGTTGAAGACCGATAGAAAGGCTTATTCTGCATGACCGAAGAATACGGTGGCGTGGTCTCCGTGTCCCTTCTGGTTGGCTTGCATGACTTTCTTGTTGATGTCAATCAGTTCAGTCTTCGTGAAGTACTTGGAAATCTCGTTGGGATTCTGCTTGAAGAAAGTAATGCCTTTCTTGTAGAAGTAGCTTCGAAGAATTGCAGAATTGTTGGAATCGTAAACGAATCGTGCAATTTTCATTCCATGCTGACGAGCCAAAAGGCTGAGGCTCTGCTGTGAATGAAGAACAATGTGGCGAGGCGCATCAAGTTGGTACCAGTTTTCCTGGTACATGTCGAATGCAATATTGGGGTACACCGGAAGAGTAATGCGTACAACGCCCTTGGGTGCAAGCAATCGCTTCAATGAATCAAACACTTCGTGTGGGTCGCTCATGTGTTCAAAGGAATCGTTCAACATAATGATGTCGAATTCACCTTCCATTTCATGAACGCTCTTTTTGTAAATCTTGACGCCGTTTTCGTAGACGATGTCTGCTTCGATAAAAGGATCGCAACCTACGGGATCCTTGACGCCATTTGCAGCCATGGAACAAAGCATCGCGCCGGCGCCGCAGCCCACATCGAGAATGCGGTGGGAGTCCTTGATTTCGCCCTTGGTCTTGGTATCCTTCGGCGTTGCGTAGCTGTAGTAACGTTCTCCGTAGAAGTCGCCGAGATTCTCCGGGACCTGGGCAATCTGCAGACACTTGCAATGAGGGCATTCGAAATATTCAAAGTTGCCTGCGTTATCAAACATCATCTCCTTTGCGAAGATGGATTTTCCTTCAGATTCCTGTTTGCAAATTCTACAAGTATGCATAAAAAGCCTCAAAGTAATTCTTTACAAAATATAATATACCGACTTTATTTGACTTTCAGTTGGTACTTGTCGGTAGGGTAGAATCCAATGTCTAAATCGCCTTGATAGACGATGAAATATTCCATTCCCAGGGGTGTGACTATATACTCGTCTTTGCTCACATCCACTTTGGTGCCGCTGTTGAATACGAAAGTGTAAGTGTGGCTTCGTTTGGATTCAGATGCTTGCTTGTCTATGATAAATTCTCTTTGGACAAAAGCGGGCTGGTCAGATTTAATGGATAAATTTTTGTTTATTGGAGTAGTGAATATTATAATGCCAACTAGGGGCGCGAACAAAACTCCTGCGAAAAACCATTTTTCGTTAAAGGACTTTGCGGGATTGCGACGTACTCTTACAAATTCAATGATAAAGAGTACAAAGCCTAAACCTGTAAGCGCAATAAGACCTGCAGCCGTATCCTGTAAGGCGTCATAATACTTGTACTGAACCAAATTACTCAAAAAGTTTTGGTCAATGAGAAATCCTTGGGGCGTATAGGGAGCCTTCAGCTTCATCATCACAACACAGATGATTGAAAGAATCACTTCCAGGATTCCCCAGATAATCAGTACGTTTTTTCTGTAAATGAGTTTGTTCACAAAGACAAAAATAAAAAAGCCGCGGGGCGTAAACCTCGCGACTTTTTAAAAGTTCCGTTGAAAGAACGATTAAGCCTTCTTGGGCATCTGCACAGCGATGTGGATGTCCTGCAGCTGCTGCAGGTCGACGTCGCTGGGGCACTGGTCCATGGGGCTAGAAGCGCTGGTGTTCTTCGGGAATGCGATGAAGTCACGGATGGATTCTTCACCTTCCATAGTTGCAACAACGCGGTCGAGACCGAAGGCGAGACCACCATGGGGAGGAGCGCCATACTTGAAGGCGTCGACGAAGAAGCCGAACTTTTCCTTAACCTGTTCTTCGGTAAGACCGAGGAGACGGAAGACCTTTTCCTGAACTTCGGGGTTGTGGATACGGACGGAACCGCCACCGATTTCAACACCGTTAAGAACGAGGTCGTATGCTTCAGCGTTGCAATCCTTCAGGTTGCCGGAGAGCATCATGTCCAGATGTTCAGGCAGCGGGTTGGTGAACGGGTGGTGCATAGCCATGTAGCGGCCTTCGGTGTCGCTGTATTCGAACATCGGGAATTCGGTGATCCAAACGAATTCGCGCTTCTTCGGGTCGCGGAGGCCCTTGATGCGAGCGACTTCGAGACGGAGCTGACCCATAGCGGTTGCAGCAATCTTTTCGGGACCTGCGATGAAGAACATCATGTCGCCGCACTTAGCGCCGACTGCATCGCGGAGTTCGTTGAGCTGTTCGGTAGTGAAGAACTTACCGACCTGAGTTTCAACTTCGTCATTTTCCTTGACGCGCATCCATACGAGACCCTTGGAACCGTACTTTGCAACGTAGGCGGTGAGTTCGTCGATCTGCTTACGGGTGAAGTCAACGCAGCCCTTAGCAGCGATACCGCGGATCTTGCCACCAGCGGCAACGCAGTTCTTGAACACGCCGAATTCGCTCTTGGCACCGATTTCGGAAACGTCATGGATTTCCAGGTCGAAGCGAAGGTCCGGCTTATCGGAACCGTACTTGAGCATAGCTTCAGCCCACTTCATGCGACGGATCTTCTTGGGAGGTTCGAAGTTCCAAACCTTACCGAGAACTTCGGTAACGAACTTGTCGAACATGCCCATCACGTCGTCCTGGTCCACGAAGGACATTTCCACGTCGATCTGGGTGAATTCCGGCTGACGGTCGGCACGGAGGTCTTCGTCACGGAAGCACTTGGCAATCTGGAAGTAGCGGTCCATGCCTGCGATCATGAGGAGCTGCTTGTACTGCTGCGGAGACTGGGGGAGAGCGTAGAACTTACCAGCGTTCACACGAGAGGGAACCAGGTAGTCACGTGCGCCTTCCGGAGTAGACTTACAGAGAACCGGAGTTTCGATGTTTTCGAAACCATTTTCATAGAAGAAGTCGTAGACAGCGCGGAGGAAGCGGCTCTTGAGCATGAGCTTCTTCTGGATCCACGGGCGACGGAGGTCCAGGTAACGGTACTGGAGGCGGAGGTCGTCGTTTTCCTTACATTCTTCGTTGGGGTCGTTAATAGCCAAAGGAGAAGTCTGGGCAGCGTTCAGAATTTCGAGTTCGCTGATCTTTACTTCGATGTCGCCGGTAGCCAGCTTTTCGTTGGCATTGCCTTCTTCACGGGCATAGACCTTACCGGTAACGCAAATCACGTATTCGTTACGGAGGGTTTCTGCATTCTTGATAACGTCGGCATTGTAGTCCGGATTGAACACAATCTGGGTCTTGCCATACTTGTCGCGGAGGTCAACAAAAATCACACCACCGTGGTCACGGCGACGGTCCACCCAACCACAGAGAGTTACGGTCTGGCCAACATCTTCCTTACGGAGCTGGCCGCAGTTATGAGTACGTTTCATTGTATTACCCTTTGGATAAAAAATTTACGGGGTGAAATGTAGAAAAAGAGAACTGTATTTGATGGCTTCCTTATAAAAAACTGCCTGTTTTGACTTCATTTTTCTCGTTTGTGTCGATCAATGGATTCCAAGTGCTACTTATCACGAAAAATTATGAGTTTATTCGCTATAAATTATGGTTTTTGGCGCAAAAAAGGCAATTGTTGAAAAATTTTGTAAAAAATGTCATGCTCGTTGTCGTTTCATCGGCGAAAAATGGTGCTTCATCGGCAAAATTTGACTTTTTTTGAAAAAAACGTTAAAAAATTGGTTCGTTTCTAAAAAATACTTGTATATTGGTATCGTCAATTTATGCTATCGGGTCCCGTATGGGATGTTTTGTGCTGTGCGCATGCATATATGGAACTTGGATGGATAACGTTTTTATTGGAGACAAATAATATGGCAGAAGATCTGCAATACCTTATGGAACGCATCCAGAAGGATGCCGTCGATAAAGCTGAAAACGAAGCTGCAGCAATCATTGCAAAGGCTAAGGAAAAGGCTGCTGAAATCGTGAAGGCAGCTGAAGAAGAAGCCCAGGCAAAGCTTGCCAAGGCCGATAAGGACGCAGAAGCATTTACAGAACGTAGCGAACGTACTCTCGAACAGTCTGCTCGCGATCTTCTCCTCTCTGTAGGCAAGAACCTCGAAAAGATGATTCTTGACCTCCTCTCCCTCCAGGTTGAAAAGTCTCTGGACGAATCTACTGTCAAGGAAATGCTCCTTGCTGTTGCCAAGAGCTACACTTCCGATGTGGAAGTTGACCTCTCCGAAGCCGATGCCAAGAAGCTCGCTTCCTTCGTCACTGGCGAATTTGCTAAGCAGGTTGCTGGCGGCGTCAAGGTCGAAAGCGATAAGGGTGTCAAGTTTGGCTTCCGCGTCAAGCTCGAAGGTGGCAAGGTTAGCCACGAATTTACTTCCGCAGCAATGGCTGATGCTCTTTCCGCATTGCTCCGTCCGCAGCTTGCAAAGGTTGTCAACGCTGCAGCACAGGCTAAGTAATTAAAGGCTATCAATGAGCGCTCCATCTTACTTAATGTCGTCGCTTCCCATGCTGGAACTGGGTGACGTGCCCCCGCTGACTATGGATGAATTCCGTAGCCGTTGCGAAGGCGTTCTCGACCAGCCTGAGTTGGAAGCTCTCGACGCGCTTTTGAATGGCGAAGAATCTGACGATGAATTCGTTGCAGCCTACCAGGCTCACGAAATCCAGATGAAGAACGTTTCCGGTAGGCTCCGTGCTCAGGCTTGGGGCCCCGAAGTTCGTTTCAGCGAACGTTCCTTCCCTGGCTACGACGTCACTTTCGCCAAGATGATTTCAGATGCGTTCGCCAAGGCAAGTCCTATTGAAAAAGAGCAGGACATTGACAAGGCTCGTTTCTGGCTCGTAGATACTCTCGCCGGTGTAGGGGAGGGTACTGTGAAGCACGTCTACGCTTATGCTATCAAGCTCCAGATTTGTGCACGTTGGGCCCGCCTTTCTGAAAAGGCCGGCGACGAAGCTGTTATCAAAGTTATTAATGCAAACGATCCTGCCTACGTGCAGGAATGACCGGAGGTCCATTTTCAATGGCTAGTATCGGAAAAATCATCGGCGTCAACGGTAACTTGATTCGCGTCAAGTTCGAAAGCGCCGTGTCTCAAAACGAAGTGGCATACGCCAAGCTGCCTTCCAAGACAGCTGACGGCAAATCCGAAATTATTCCGCTGAAGAGCGAAGTCATCCGTATCCGCGGCGACTACGCAGAACTTCAGGTGTTCGAAGACACCACCGGCCTCAAGGCTGGCGACGAAGTTGAATTCACCGGCGAACTTCTTTCCGTTGAATTGGGCCCGGGCCTTTTGACCCAGGTGTTTGATGGTCTTCAGAATCCGCTGCCTGAACTTGCAGAACAGTGCGGCTTCTTCCTGCAGCGCGGTAAGTACCTGCCGGCACTTCCCCGTGACAAGAAGTGGGCTTTCACTCCGGTTGCTAAGCCGGGTGACGTTCTCGTTGCTGGTGACACCATCGGTACCGTACCGGAAGGCGTTTTCACTCACCGCATCATGGTGCCGTTCAAGGTTCTCGGTAAGGTTACCGTCGAATCTGTCGTTGCCGCTGGCGAACATGTCGTTGAAGACGTCGTCGCAGTAGTCAAGAACGAAAAGGGCGAAAAGATTGAAATCAAGATGGTCCAGACCTGGCCGGTGAAGATGCCGATCAAGGCTTTCGAAGAACGTCTCCGCCCCACCAAGCCGCTGACCATGCAGCAGCGCATTGTGGATACCTTCTTCCCTGTGATGCAGGGTGGTACCTTCTGTACTCCGGGTCCTTTCGGTGCCGGTAAGACCGTGCTTCAGCAGCTCATGAGCCGTTACGCTGACGTGGACATCGTGATCCTCGCCGCTTGTGGTGAACGTGCAGGTGAAGTGGTGGAAACCCTTCGCGAATTCCCTGAATTGATCGACCCCCGTACCGGTCGCTCCCTCATGGAACGTACCTTGATTATTTGTAACACTTCTTCCATGCCGGTGGCTGCTCGTGAAGCTTCCGTTTACACTGGCGTGACCCTGGCTGAATACTACCGCCAGATGGGCTTGAACGTGTTGCTCCTTGCTGACTCTACTTCCCGTTGGGCTCAGGCTCTCCGTGAAATGAGCGGCCGCTTGGAAGAAATTCCGGGTGAAGAAGCCTTCCCGGCTTACCTCGAATCTGTGATCGCAGCCTTCTACGAACGCGGTGGCGTTGTTCGCCTGAAGGATGGCTCCACTGGTTCCGTGACCATCGGCGGTTCCGTTTCTCCGGCAGGTGGTAACTTCGAAGAACCCGTGACCCAGGCTACCCTTAAGGTGGTGGGCGCATTCCTCGGCCTTTCTCGTGAACGTTCCGACCAGCGCCGCTTCCCGGCAATCCACCCGTTGGATTCCTGGTCCAAGTACGAAGGCATCATCGATTCCAAGAAGGTTGCCGATGCTCGTCACATCCTCGCTGCTGGCGTTGACGTCAACAACATGATGAAGGTGGTGGGCGAAGAAGGTACTTCTATCGAAGACTTTATCACTTACCTCAAGTCCGAATACCTCGACTCCGTCTACCTGCAGCAGGACGCCTACCACGAAATCGATGCAGCTTGCACTGGCGACCGTCAGAAGTACGTATTCGACAAGGTCTATTCCATTTTGAAGACTCCGATGTCCTTCGCAGAAAAGGACGTGGCTCGTACCTTCTTCCTGAAGCTTACCCAGGCTACCAAGGACTGGAACCGCGTCGCCATGGATTCCGCTGAATTCAAGGATATCGAAGCAAGTATTTCCGCTTCCGTTAAGGAGGTAACTGTCAATGCATAATGTTGCTTACCATCGTATTGAACGCATCGCTGGTTCTGTGATTTCTTTGCGCGCCCAGGGCGTTGCAAACCAGGAACTGGCTCAGGTCACTAGCTCTTTCGGTACTTCTCTCGCTCGCGTGATCCGTATCGATGGCGACATGGTTGACCTTCAGGTCTTCGCCGGTGCCCGTGGCGTTTCTACCGACTCCGAAGTTCGCTTCCTCGGTGAACCCATGAAGGTTCCCTATTCCGAAGCTCTCCTCGGCCGCGTATTTAACGGTGCTGGTCAGCCCCGCGACAACGGTCCGGAAGTTGACGGCGAACGCATTACCATTGGTGGCCCCTCTGTGAACCCGGCAAAGCGCGTGATCCCCAAGACCATGGTGCGTACCGGTATCCCGATGATCGACGTGTTCAACACTCTCGTCGTTTCCCAGAAGCTCCCGATTTTCTCTATCGCTGGTGAACCGTACAACGAATTGCTTGCTCGTATCGCTTTGCAGGCTGAAGTTGACGTGATCGTTCTCGGCGGTATGGGCCTTAAGCACGATGACTACCTGTACCTGAAGGACTTCTTGGAAAAGAATGGTGCCCTCAGCCGTACCGTGATGTTCATGCACACCGCATCTGACCCCATCGTGGAATGCTTGCTGGTGCCTGATGCATCTCTCGCTGTTGCAGAAAAGTTTGCAACCGAAGGCAAGAACGTTCTCGTTCTTTTGACCGATATGACCAACTTTGCAGACGCCATGAAGGAAATCGCCATTACCATGGAACAGATTCCGTCTAACCGTGGTTATCCTGGCGATCTCTACTCTTCTCTCGCTAGCCGCTACGAAAAGGCTGTGGACTTCACCGACGCTGGTTCCATTACCATCCTCGCCGTGACCACCATGCCGGGCGATGACGTGACCCACCCGGTTCCGGATAACACCGGTTACATTACCGAAGGTCAGTTCTATCTCCGTAAGGGCCGTATCGAACCGTTCGGTTCTCTGTCTCGTTTGAAGCAGCAGGTGAACGGTAAGACCCGTAGCGACCACCGTACCATCATGAACACCATGATTCAGCTTTACGCTTCCTACAAGGAAACCTTGGAAAAGCAGTCCATGGGCTTCAACATGAGTAACTGGGACCAGAAGCTCTTGAAGTACGGTCAGCGTTTCGAAAAGGAAATGATGGACCTTTCCGTGAACATTCCGCTGGAACAGGCTCTCGACTTGGGTTGGGCAATCCTCGCAGACTGCTTCGAACCTGAAGAAACCGGTATTCCTTCCAAGATGATCAATCAGTATTGGCCCAAGAAGGGGTAATATGGCGAAGGTCAAGTTAACCAAAAACGCCCTCAAGGCGGAACGCGACGCATTGAAGCGCTTCCAGCGCTATCTGCCCACGTTGTTGCTCAAGAAGCAGCAGCTGCAGATGGAAATGCGTACGCTCCAGGAGAGGGTGATGGCAAAGCGCGAGGAGGAAGACAAGCTCCGTAAGAGCATGGCTTCCTGGATTTCGCTGTATGCCGAACCTATCGACTGGTCGAAATACCTGTCGGTGAAGGAAGTGCGTCAGGGCGAAGGAAACATCGCCGGTGTTCGCATCCCGACATTCGATGGGGTAGACTTTAATATCAGCATCCCGGACTTCTTTACAACGCCGGTTTGGCTTGATGACGGTATCCGTTCCCTGCAGGGTCTTATCTCTCTGCGCCTGGAACGTCGTGTTCTTGAAAAGCAGTACGAACTGCTTTCCATGGAACTCCGCACCACCAGCCAGCGCGTTAACCTCTTCGAGAAGGTTAAGATTCCGGAAGCCAAGGACAACATCCGTAAGATCAACATCTTCCTGGGTGACCAGCAGACTTCTGGCGTTGCACGCTCCAAGCTTGCCAAGGGTAAGTCCACGGCTCGTGCCGCTGCACAGGATGCACAAGCAGAGGGGGCAGCCGCATGATTACCCCGATGAAAAAAGTTACCATCCTTACGGTGGCTGATGCCGTCGATGAATCCCTGGCCGCTCTCCGCGCCATGGAAATCATCCACGTGACTCCGCTCCAAGCCGCCGCAGGATCCAAGTTGAACGCAGCCAAGGGCGAACTGACCCGTGTTCAGAAGGCTCTTGAAAACGTTCCGGAAAAGGCTCCCAAGGGCGTTACCGCCATGGCTTCCGACGCTTCCGTTTCTGGTGTATCTCTGGTGGATGAAATCCAGCAGTTGATGGCAGATTCCAAGCAGGCTGAAGCCGACAAGGAACAGGCCGAAGAAGAACTTTCCAAGCTTGCAAAGTTTGGCAATCTGGATCCGGCTACTGTTTCTGCCCTGGCACAGAAGGGTGTCTTCGTCAAGCTCTATGTGGCTGACGTAAGAGTGGACTCTTTTGATGTGGATGGCGCAGGCTCTATCAAGGAATTCGGTTCCGACGACAACGGTACCTATTACGCCGTATTCAGCACGGGCGAAGCTCCTGTGGCTGTGACTGGCCACTATAGCGAAATCGCTATGCCGGCCAAGTCTCTGGCAGAATACCGCGAAATGGAAGCAAATGCCAAGGCAACGCTTGCTCGCGTAGAAAAGCGCCTCGGTGAGCTTTCCGGCGTCAAGAACCAGATCGAAAGCCGCCTTTCCGAAGTTACCGACGATTATAAAATGGCTGAAACTGCTGCCGGCATGGTCGGCGACAGTAACGTCGCTGCACTTCAGGGCTTCTGCCCGGCTCCCCGCATTGCCGAACTTCAGGCTGCCGCCAAGAAGAACGGTTGGGGCCTCCTGGTAGACGATCCCACC
This sequence comes from Fibrobacter sp., assembly GCA_024399065.1. Taxonomy (NCBI): domain Bacteria; kingdom Pseudomonadati; phylum Fibrobacterota; class Fibrobacteria; order Fibrobacterales; family Fibrobacteraceae; genus Fibrobacter; species Fibrobacter sp. The sequence continues at coordinate 31,833 of JAKSIB010000013.1, forward strand.
GAAGAAGATAATGTTCCGACTCTTCTGGGCTATAACAAGCTTACCAAGCCCATGCAGTGCCTCTACGACATTATCGGTATTTCTCCGGGCTATAATGAAGTGGACGTCAGCTCCGTGTTCCTTTGCTTCTTCAGCATATTCTTTGCAATGATCGTGGGCGATACCGCATATGGTCTCCTGTTCCTCGGTCTTGCATTGTTTGCCCGCAAGAAGATGCCTAAGGCAAATTCCGCCGCATTCCATTTCATCTACCTGATGAGTGGCGCAACCATTCTGTGGGGCGTCATCAACGCAAGCTTCCTGGGCTTTACCCCGGAAATTGCTGGATGGAGCTACTATCTGGATATTGCCAACTACAATTTCCTCCCGGAACCCATCCGTAATGCGCTCTACTGGATTCGCAGTACTGCTCCCACGGATCCGGCCCGCTTCGAAGTCTACAAGCAGTTCTGCGAAGGCTTTACCGCCTTGCCTGCAACATTCATTCCGAAGGCCGCCGGCGCAAGCCAGATGCAGCACATTCAGCTGTTCTGCTTCTGCATTGCTGTGGTTCACCTGACCATTGCTCACGCATGGAACGTGGTGGTTCGCTTCAAGCGCAAGTCCTCCACCTTCATGGCTCAGGTGGGCTGGCTCATGGGTGCCTGGGTGATGTTCTTCCTCGCTTGCAACATGGTGCTTGGTATCGAAATGCCTGGCTTCGTCATTCCCATGTTCATCGTGGAAGTGGTGCTTCTGCTCCTGTTCTCTGTGCCGCCTAGCCGCCTCAAGCAGGACTTCATCAGCATCCCCATGCTCGTGTTGGACATTGTGAACAGCTTTACCGATGTCATCAGCTATATCCGTCTCTTTGCAGTGGGTATGTCTGGTGCCGCCATCGCCGAAGCTTTCAATGGCATGCTCTCTCCGCTGTTTGGCTCCGCCATCGGCATTGCAGGCGCTGCTTTGATCCTTCTGTTCGTACATGGCCTGAATATCGCCCTCGCCGTCATGGGTGTGGCAGTTCATGCAGTACGTCTTAATACACTTGAATTTTCAAATGGCTTGAACCTTGAATGGAGCGGCTTCGCTTTTACTCCGTTCGCCAAGCAAAAAAATTAAACCAAGGGATAATTCCCGCTAATTAATGAGGATAAAAAAATGGAACCGAATACAATGGTGACTCTCGCTAAGATGGGCGCAGCTGCTGCTCTCGGCATTGCAGCAATGGGCTCTGCCCTTGGTTGCGGTACTGCAGGTATGTCTGCAATTACCGTATGGAAGAAGGCTTACGCACAGGGCAAGGGTGCTCTCTTCACTCTGCTCGTGTTCGTCGGTGCTCCGATTTCCCAGACCATTTACGGCATGCTTCTCATGAACTTCATCTTGAGCAGCGCTGCTGCTGAAGGCTTTACCAACTGGGGCGGCTGCCTCGGTGCAGGTATCTTCGGTGGTCTCGGCATGATGTGCTCCGCTTGGTACCAGGGTAAGGCTGGTGCAGTGGCTTGCGACTCCCTCGGTGAAACCGGCAAGGGCATGGTGAACGACCTCATGGTTCTCGGTATCGTCGAAACCGTGGCTTTGTTCGTGCTCGTGTTCTCCATGATGGTGCTTTAATCCTAAAGGAGCAACTTTATGGATAATGAACAGCTTTTAACCTTGGCAAAGCTCGGTGCAGTGGCCGCTCTCGGTCTCGCTGCTATGGGTTCTGCCATGGGTTGCGGTACAGCCGGCATGGCTGCTATCGGAGCCTGGAAGAAGGCTTACCTGAAGGGTAAGAATGCGCTCTTTACGCTTCTTATCTTCGTGGGTGCGCCTATCGCTCAGACGATTTACGGCATGCTTCTCATGATGTACATCCTGAACAAGTCTGCTGCTGCTCCCGAAAACTGGGCCGCTTATCTCGGCGTAGGTATTTTCGGCGGTATCGGTATGCTTGCTTCTGCATGGTACGTCGGTAAGAGTGCTGCTGATGCTTGCAACGCCCTCGGTGAAACCGGTAAGGGCCTGGTGAACTACCTGATGGTGCTTGGCGTGGGTGAAACCGTTGCCTTGTTCGTCATGGTGTTCTCCATGATGCTGGTGAGCTAATAGGCTCGAGGTTCGAGGCACGAGGTCGCTCGTGAGCTCGCTTCGGGAAAATACCTTGTCAAGAACCTCGTTCGGTTATGCCGAGCGAGGCTCTTTTTTTTAAATTTGGGTCTGTGATAAACCTCCAACAGCGCTTTGCCAAGTTTTTCGTTATTAACGGATACCTGCCCAAGATTTTCTTGGCAGCGGTTATTGGCTGCGTTACAGGTCTTGTGGCGGTGGCTTTCCATTTTGGCTTGGAAAGCACCAGCGCATGGATTCGTGGACCATGGACAGGGGAGGATGCACTCCCTTGGTGGACCTTCGCCATTATGCCGGCCATTGGCGGCTTGATTGTTGGCTTTATCATCTATAGGCTGGCTGACGCTCCCGAAACAGCGGGGCAGGGCACCGACAACATGATCAAGGCCTTCCATCACGAAGGCGGAAAGATCCGTAAGCGCGTGGCTCCCGTCAAGTTCATCACCAGCATTATTACCCTTTCTACAGGCGGAAGCGCCGGCTACGAAGGCCCTGTTTCCCAGATTGGTTCTGGTGTAGCTTCCACTATCTGCAAGTTCTTTAAGGTCCCGCGATCGCTGCGGGGGCAGTTCACCCTGGCGGGCACTGCTGCGGGCTTGGGCGCTATCTTTAAGGCTCCTCTTTCGGGGGCATTGACCTCCGTCGAAGTCCTGTATCGCGAGGACTTTGAATCCAACGCGTTTGCCACTTCCATTATTTCCTCCGTCGTGGCCTTTACGGTCTATATTGCGTTTGTGGGAACGGCCCCTGCCATCGCTGATGTGCCGGTTTTCCCCTTCACCAATGGTGCGGAACTTTTGGCCTGCGCCTTCCTGGGCATTCTTTGCTTCCCGTTCTCCTACCTGTATGTTCGCTGCTATAACGAATCCGAAACCAGGTTTGCCAAGTGGAACAAACCCAACTGGATTAAGCCTGCTGTAGGTGGCGCTTGCGTTTCTGCCATTATCTGGGCTTACCCCGAAGTGGCTGGCGGTGGCTTTGAATTCATCACCGAAATCATGCACGACATGATGCCCCATACGGTTCTTGGCGTTTTCATTTTGCTGGCTATTGTGCTTGCAAAAATTATCGCTACAGCTCTTACGGTGGGTTCCGGCGGATCAGGCGGCGTGTTCGGTCCCTCCCTTTTCATTGGCGGTGTTCTTGGTGCAGCCTTCGCTGGCGTTATCGAACTGATTGCCCCGGGCGTTCTCCGTAACCCTGAAATGTTCATTCTGGTGGGCATGGGCGCATTCTTTGCCGGTGCAGCCAAGGCTCCTATTGCAGGCGTGGTCATGGTCTGCGAAATGACCGGAAGCTACAGCCTTTTGCCGGGCCTTTTGATTGCCGCCGTGATGCACATTGCCTTCTCACGCCCCTGGAGCATTTACAAGAGCCAGGTCCAGAACAAGTTTGCTAGCCCCGCACACCGCGGCGATATCGACCAGGATATTCTGCGAATCACCACCGTAGGCGAAGTCATTGAGCATTGCGATATGAAGGTCCTCAAGGCAGAGGATTCCCTGGCTGACGTACTGAAGGATATTGAAGTCAACTACGTCTATCCGGTGTTCGATCAGGGCCGTTACATCGGTCTTTTGGATATGTCCGTGGTGAAGACCGCCTACATTTCCTCTCCGGACTTGATCCAGCATTTGCTCATTTCAGACTGTACCGTAAAGGCTCCCATGCTTACGGACACCACAGACCTCCACACCGCGCTTCGCATCTTCGTGAACAACAAGATTCAGGAACTTTGCGTCAAGGACGAAAGTGGGGAAGTCATCGGCACCCTAAGCCACGACGCCATTCTCAAGGCCTACGATAGAATTGTCAATCAAGCCAGGGAATAATTTTCTTTACCCGAATTTGCTCCGACGATGGATACGAAAAAAGCGTATATTTAAAACGTCAGATTAATGAATATGGCTTGCGGAAAACCCTCTATAAAAAAATCTACAAGTCCAGTATGAAAATGAAATTTTTTATTGTCTTTCTGTTAGCTTTTAATGTTTGCGCTCTGGCGAAAGATGACATTGCTTTTGCTGATGGAGAAAATTATAAAACAGAGCTGATAACACAGGATTATTTTGATGACGTTAAGTATCTTGCTGTGCATGTGAAGGAATTTTTTGAAACTTCGCAACTTCTGCCCGATCAAGATGGCTTTTATATAACTATGGGAATGTACAACCATTCCCATAGTTATGGCCCAGGCGATGGTGTTGTTATCGCTTTTGTTGCAAATAATTCAAGAAAATTAAATATGCTTCGCTTGTTGCCGTATCCTTGTGAGGCTCCTGAGATTTATAAATGCCGGAAGTGTCTTAAGAAATATATTTGGAAAGACAAGGACGATTTTATGGAAAAATGTACTTCAAAGTCGCAAATATCCGATAGCTTATACGCACTGCTTCAAAAGTTTATGGATGAAAATCGCATGTCTATTTCAGGTACTGTAAAATCACCTCTATATCTTTATTCAAGGCGTGGCGTACAATGTAATTGGAATGTTTTTAGTATCATACGTCGCAATAAATCCGGAGAAAATAAAATTATTAAGATGGTTCCCCCAGGTTGTATAGACAACGAAATGAAAATGAATAAGGAACTTGATGAGTATATTTATTTGTATGAGTATTTCTATGCTCTTTTCCATGAAAATTTTAAAGAATGTCGTTGGAATGTTTTTACAAATAAAAAGAACTTCAACAAATGCCTTAGTTATTGATTTTGCTATATTAAAAAGTGGACTATAGCGTGATTTAATAAGAGGGTTGCATAGTTACTATACGTCGTGCAAAAAGTTGTTTGTCAAAAAAAACGGCGCAGTCTTCGGACCGCGTCGTTTTTAATTGCTTTGGATTGTTTAAACCCGAGGCCTGGGGCCTCAAGCCTCGCACCTTAAGAACATCTTAGCACTTGGCCCGGGCGGATCATGTTTCCCTTGATGTTGTTCAGCTTTTTCAGCTTGGTAATGGATATGCCGTACTTCTTGGCGATTTTTCCCAGGCAGTCGCCGCTACGGACCTTGTAGTAACGGTGCTTGGAGAGTTCCTTCTGGTATTCGTCTTCTACAGCCTGAATCTGATTCTGATCGATTTCAGCCATGGCACTGACGAAGGATCCTTCCTGGAAATTGAATACGGTGGTGGGGTCGATGTAGACGCCATTGTACTTCATTTCAAAGTGGAGGTGTGCGCCAAAGGATCGGCCTGTATTACCGCCAATACCGATAGTATCGCCAGCCTGCACTTCGTCACCGATATTCACCTTCCAGCTAGCCAAATGGGCATAGAGGGTGGTAAGGCCATTGCCGTGGTCGATAATCACGTACTTGCCGTAACCCTTGCGACGACCCTGATTGCGGACCAGCTTTACCTTGCCGGAGAATGCCGCCACGATGGTGCGGTCTTCGCCGTGGCAGAGGCCCAAGTCAACGCCGCGGTGCATACGGTAGGTTCTCATGCCGTAGGGGCCAGCGATGCGGCGGCTTTCGGTGGGAATAAAGGCGGTGGTCATGTCCAACACCAGCTTGTTGGAAAGCTTTGCGGAATCCTGCTGGAGGCTATCCATGGCGGAACCCATGGCTGCAGCCAGTTCGGCATCGGCCTCTTCCTGGGACATTTCCTTTTCGTCGTCGGCTTCCTGGTTGTCGGCGGAATCGGTGGTGGTGTCGGCTGCTGCCACTGCGTCTTCGGAGGCGGGGGAGTCGGCAATTGCGGAAGCCGGGGCATCCACGTTGCCTGCGTCAGCGGAATCCAAGGAGGCGTTTCCAGAGAATTCGCTTTCGGTAACCTTGTCTGCCACAACTTCTGTGGTTACGGAAGCAGAATCTTGCACAGATTCAGTCAAATTAGCAGAATCACCCTCGTTGGCCCAAAGGGCTACGGGCAATGTGCAGAATATGGCGAGTCTTTTCAAATTCATAAGTATGAGGGCAAAGATAAGTTATTTCCCCCGGTTTGTCACTTATGTAAGTTTTTTTCTATATTTTCCGCCGTCAGGGCCTATCATCCAGGTAGGTTCCTAGTCCGGCCCAAGGATATGCCTCAAAGAAGGTTGGCCGAAAAAGGATATATAAAATGGCAAAGAAAGTTCAAGACGCCCTCAAAGACATCATTTCCCTCTGCAAGCGCCGCGGTTTCATTTTCCCGGGTTCCGAAATTTATGACGGCCTGGCCAACACTTGGGACTACGGTCCGTACGGTGTTGAACTGAAACGCAACATCAAGAACCTCTGGTGGAAGAAGTTCGTTACCAGCCGTAAGGATGTGTTGGGCCTCGACAGTTCTATTCTTTTGAACCCCCGCGTTTGGAAGGCTTCCGGCCACGTGGGTAACTTCTCTGACCCGCTGGTTGACTGCCTCGCTTGCCACGAACGTTTCCGTGCAGACCACCTCCTCGAAGAAAAGCTGGGTGACGGCTGCTGCGCCGGCAAGAACTTTGACCAGATTGCCGAAATGATGGTGGAAAACAAGATCGAATGCCCGTCCTGCGGCAAGACCGAATTCACCAAGCCCCGCGCATTTAACCTCATGTTCCAGACCGAAATCGGCGTTATCGAAGGCGAAGGCAACAAGGTTTATCTCCGTCCGGAAACCGCTCAGGGTATCTTCGTTGACTTCAAGAACATCGTTGACAACGTCCGCCCCCGCATCCCGTTTGGCGTTGGCCAGATCGGTAAGTCCTTCCGTAACGAAATTACCCCGGGTAACTTCATCTTCCGTACCCGCGAATTCGAACAGATGGAATTGGAATTCTTCTGCGAACCGGGCACCGAACTTGATTGGTACAACTTCTGGCGTAAGTACTGCTTCAACTGGCTCATCAAGGATCTTGGCGTGAACGAATCCAAGCTCCGCCTCCGCGAACATGCCAAGGAAGAACTTTCTCACTACTCCAACGGTACCACCGACGTCGAATACGAATTCCCGTTCGGTTGGGGCGAACTGTGGGGTATCGCAAGCCGTACCAACTTCGACTTGACTGCTCACCAGAACGAATCCAAGGTCAAGCAGGAATACATTGATCCGGTGAAGAACACCCGCTACGTTCCTTACGTTGTGGAACCGTCCCTCGGTGTGGAACGCTTGCTCCTCGTTCTCCTCTGCGACGCTTACGAAGTCCAGAAGCTGGAAAACGATGAACGTACCGTTCTCCACTTCGACCCGAAGGTTGCTCCGGTGAAGGTTGCCGTTCTCCCGCTGGTGAAGAAGGGCCAGGTCAAGGCTAAGGCCGAAGAACTTTACGAACAGCTGCTCCAGCGCTGGAACGTGGAATACGACGAAACTCAGTCCATCGGTAAGCGTTACCGCCGTCAGGACGAACTGGGTACTCCGTTCTGCGTCACCGTTGACTTCGACACCGTTGGCGAAGGCGAATCCGATCCGGCAAAGCTTGGCTACGTCACTGTCCGTGAACGTGACTCCATGAAGCAGGAACTGGTGAAGATCGACGAACTGGAAGCATACCTGGCTGCAAAGCTCGGTTGCTAGTTTAGTGATTAGTGGTTGGTGGTTAGTGGTTAGGAATGTAATTTAACTACTGTTTACTAACCACTGTTTACTAACCACTTATTAGGTCACTCCCGATTTTTTTCGGGGTGGCCTTTTTTTGTGTGATGTAGAACGCATTTTCTACCGAAATTGTTTGTTTTTTAGGCAAAATCCATAAAATTTCCCATTTATATAGTAGATTTTGTTTTGTATACAGTATAAAAAGGATGTTTGTAATTCCACATGCTCAAATGGATTAAGAATTATTTGCTTTACGCCAAGGTGGACCCTGTCGAGCTTGCGAAGGTCAACGACGCGGTCTCCGAAAGCAACAAGAAATCCCTGGGGGCCTACGCTCTCATGGGTGTGGCCTTTTTTACGATCATGTTCATTATTTCTGCGGTTTCAGCCGTGGCCTCCTTGAACAGCAATGTCATAGCATACTCCTCTGCCGCGCTCCTTTGTGCAGGAATCTTTGTTGCAACACGGTTTGTGACCAAGAAGAGCCCGAAAACGGTTCTTTTCCTCATGTACTTGTTCAATAGCGTGTTGCTGGCCTTTGGCCTCTATATCGCCTTTGTAACATCGCCTGATCGCATTACCGTTTCCCTTTTGGTGATGCAGATGCTCACCCCGCTGATTTTCACGGACCGCCCTTACAGAGCCTTTATTTGCGCTGCTGTGCTGGATCTGGTTTTCATCCACTTGGCAATACAGTTCAAGCCCGCTGATATTCTCGTGTTGGATATTCTGGACGTGGTCATTTACGGCTTTATTGGCCTTGTGGTGGGCTCCTACATGAGCCGAATGAAGTTCGAACGTTTTGTTCTGGAAAACAAGGTGGCCGAACTGAATGGCGATGAAGAGCTTAATCACTATATCCAAGCCATGGCCGACATCTACATTACGGTTGTTCAGATTGATGTGAAATCCGGAGCCTTCCGTGCCATAATCAACAAGACTAACATGGTGGAATTCGATGCCCATGAGGACTTTGGCAAGCAGCTTCGCCTGGCTATGAAGGATGCCATTGACGAGTCTTGTCAGGACGCAATTTTGCACTACTGTGATATTCCTGCCGTGGCGGAATCTTTGAAGGGCAGGCGCACTGTAACCCAGGAATTTTTCGGCAAGCGTCTTGGCTGGTGTCGAGGCCGTTATGTGGCCGTGGGTCCCACTTCCAAGGGACGGGTTCCGGAACAGATTATCTTCGCTATCGAAAATATCAACGAGCAGAAGAACAAGGAAAACGAACTTATCACCGCCGCCGAAACGGACTTGATGACCGGCCTCTACAACCGCGTCGGAGGCGTCAACAAAATCAAGCAGGCGCTCCTGGCAAACAAGCCTGGCATGCTTTGCCTTTTCGATATAGACAACTTCAAAAGCGTCAACGACAATTATGGCCATCAGGTTGGCGACAAGGTAATTATCGCTGTGGCCGAGGCAATGCAGACTACCTTCCGCGACGAAGATATTCTGTTGCGACTTGGTGGAGACGAATACGTGGCCTTCCTGAACAAGGTGGGCTCAGAAGAACAGGGCATGTTGGCTATCGGCCGACTCTTTGCGGAAATTGAGAGGATTCTCATTGATGAAATCCCGGATTACAAGATATCCGTAAGTATTGGTGCCTCTTTCTTCAGAAAAGATTCTAATATTGACTTCGATACATTGTACAAGCAGGCCGACGACTGTACTTATCAAAGCAAGAAGGTCGAAGGCAAGTCTTTCACCTTCTACCGCGAAATATCCCGCGATTTTGATTCCAGGTTAATGAATGCTTAATCCGTTTTTCAAGTCCGTTCTAGATCAGGACGATACCGCCATTGTCATCTGCAATTTAAAGCACGAAATCATCTATATGAATCCGAAGGCTTGCGAAGCACAGGCCAAGCGTGGGGGAGCCGCTCTCATCGGCCGCAACTTGCTTAAGTGCCACAGCCCGGAATCCCAGGAGAAAATCCTCAAGGTGATGGCCTGGTTCCTGGCGGACAAGTCCCACAACTGGGTGCACACCTTCTTCAACGAAAAGCAGAACAAGGACGGCTACATGATCGCCCTCCGTGACGAAAACGGCGAACTTATCGGCTACTACGAAAAGCACGAGTTTCGCACCAAGGACGAAACGCCCTTCTACACTATGGCGGATTAAGATGACGCATGGAATAGACGCTCGGTAAAACGGGCGTTTTTTTTTGTGGTCTTTCTATCTTGCGTAGGGTATAAATGCAAAAAAGGATCTCTTTTCAGAGATCCTTTTTAGCGGGATAGACGAGGCTTGAACTCGCAACCTCCGGCGTGACAGGCCGGTGCTCTAACCAAAATTGAGCTACCACCCCAGTGGTTTGTTAGGCTTTTCAACCGAACGACCCATATATAGAAATAAGAATAAACCTTGTCAAGGCGAATGCCTTATTTTTCTTCATTTTTCTAAAAAAATTTTTCAACAAAATTCAAGCAACTGTTGTAAAACCGTACAACTCTTTCTTTCCTATTCCTCTAAACATCTTTTTGGTTGGTGTTTAATTTTAGGGCATGACTATGAAAAAACTCTCTACTCTCTCTCTCAGCTTGCTGCTTGGCGCAACCGTAGCCTCTGCAGCAGAAACTATCTACACCGCTCCGTCTTTCTTTGATGACGGCGCTTACTTCGGCCCGGATTGCGATCAGACCAACTACTCTGGTGCATATTATACCGGTGACTACACCAGCCCCTTCAAGACCTACTTGGGTAAGACCGACGCTGAAATCCAGGAAAAGATGGATCAGCTTTGGAATCACTACTTCAAGGGTGATAACAATTCCAAGGTCTACTACGAAAATGGTAACGAAGCTTATATCAAGGATATCAACAATAACGATGTCCGTTCCGAAGGTATGTCTTACGGTATGATGATTGCCGTGCAGACTGGACACAAGGAAGAATTTGACAAGCTTTGGAATTGGGCCAAGAACCACATGTGGCATAAGAGCGGTGACTGGGACGGCTACTTTGCCTGGAAGCGTGGCGACAATGGTCAGGGTGGCGACGATAACTGCGCACCCGATGGCGAACTTTACTTCATGATGTCTCTCCTCTTTGCTGCAAACCGTTGGGACAATTCTCAGTATATGGAAGATGCTCAGTACATCCTGGACAAGATGTGGAGCAACTATAACCACAAGCTCTTCAATCAGGGCAACTACATCGTTACCTTCCAGCCGACTCAGGGCAACACCGATTTCTCTGATCCGTCTTATGACCTGCCGGCTTACCTGGATCTTTTCGCTCGCTGGTCTACCAAGCAGCAAGATAACTGGGCCAAGGCAACTAAGGCTACCCGCGATCACTTGTACAAGTCTTCCAACAGCCAGTCAGGCTTGTTCACTGACTACAATAACTTCGATGGTACTCCCCATGGAGTAAGCTTCAACGGCGACGCTGACAAGTATATGTACGATGCCATGCGTTGTGCCATGAACTTCGGTATGGACTACTATCTGTTCGGTGCCGATGCTTCTCGCCAAGAAGAAATGGCTAAGCGTATCATCAACTTCTTTGAAAAGGATGGCTATAAGCACGCTCGTTTCAACTGGGATGGCTCCAATCCTCGTGAAAGTTACACCTTGGGCGAAACTGGTGCCAATGCTGTGGCAACCTATGCTTTGATGAATGATCCTTCCTATGAAGCTGCTATCAAGAAGAACCTCAAGATGGCTTGGGATGCTAGCCTCATGACCGGTCAGTATCGCTACTACGATGGTTTGGTTCATTACCTCTCCATGCTCCACCTGTCTGGTACTTTCAAGATCTGGAAGCCGAAGCCGACCGTGGAAAAGAAGTCTATTGACGGCAACGAATACAATGGCGTTACCTACGACAAGGAAACCACCATCAATGCCTTCGAAGGTTGCAAGCTCTACGAAGTGACCATTTCTGGCAAGTCTACTCAGGCTTCTATTGACACAACCACCAAGGATACTTCTCTCGCCATCAATTCTTCCGTGAAGTCTTTGACTGGCGCACGTGTGTGGTCCACCAACAGCTCTATCGTGATTGAAAATGCAAAGGTTGGCAGCAACATCACCGTTACCGACATGAACGGCCGCGTGATGATGCGTTCCAAGGTTGGCTCTGCTTCTCAGGAAGTGCGCTTTGCAAACCGCGGTGCATTCCTGGTGATGGTCGGCAACAAGACCTTCAAGGTTATGAAGTAATTCTGCGCTAAGCGATTAGAAATTCATATATCTATCCAGAACAGGACGGTCATTTGACCGCCCTGCTTTTTTGTATTGAGGGGCTCGTTCAAACAAAAGTCCGCCGATGAGTAGACGAGTCGCGCTATGTGCAAATTCTTCGGTGGGGGAGGAGGACTTTTATGAGGCAACAACGTTTGGCTTGAATAAACAAAAAAAGGGCTCCTCTTGCGAGGAGTCCCTTTTTAACCGTTAGGCTTTAGCCTTGATTACAGGCTAATCAAACCTTCAGTGTCCTGAGACATTGCGGTGTAGAATGCAAAGCGTGCATCCACTTCCTTCTGGAGGTCTTCGGCCAGCTTCTTAGCAACTTCCGGGTTGTTACGGGTGAGCTGCTTGTAGCGGTTTTCGGTGTAGATGTATTCTGCAACCGGAATAGTCGGGGCCTTGGAGTCGAGAACAAGGGGTGCCTTGCCTTCGGCGGCGAGAGCCGGGTTGTAGCGGAGCAGAGTCCAGTAACCGGAATCCACAGCCATCTTCTGGTGTTCCAGCTGGCTGTTGAGATCGAAGCCGTGGTTGATGCAGGGGCAGTAGCAGATGATCAGAGACGGACCATTGTGAGCTTCTGCTTCCTGGAGAACCTTCAGGGCCTGAGCGTCGTTTGCGCCGATGGCGATACGGCCAACGTACACATTCTTGTAGCTCATGGCGATAAGACCGAGGTCCTTCTTGCCAGCGCGCTTACCAGCGGCAGCGAAGAGGGCGACGGCGCCACGGTTGGTGGACTTGGAAGCCTGTCCACCAGTGTTGGAGTAAACTTCAGTGTCGAGGACGCAGATGTTCACATTTTCACCGGTTGCCATGACGTGGTCGAGACCACCGTAACCGATGTCGTATGCCCAACCGTCACCACCGAAGATCCATACGGACTTCTTGACCAGGTAGTCTGCGAATTCGTCGCGGAGGCTTACGGAAGCTTCGTCGGTTGCACCAGCGAGAGCTGCCTTCAGTTCAGCAACGTTAGCGCGCTGAGCCTGGATGCCTGCTTCGTCGGACTGATCCTGAGAAGTGAGCTTAGCCTTGAGTTCGGCAGGAACGTTCACTGCTTCGAGGAGGCTTACAGCCTGGTTTGCATGCTTGGTGATTGCAAGACGCATACCGAGACCGAATTCAGCGTTGTCTTCGAACAAGCTGTTAGCCCAAGCCGGACCACGGCCTTCCTTGTTCTTTGCCCACGGAGTAGTGGGGAGGTTACCACCGTAAATGGAAGAGCAGCCAGTTGCGTTTGCTACAACCATGCGGTCACCGAAGAGCTGAGAAACGAGACGGACGTAAGCGGTTTCGCCACAGCCTGCGCAGGAGCCGGAGAATTCGAACAGAGGTTCGAGGAGCATAGCCTGCTTGACAAGGTTCTTGTTAACCTTGGTGCGGTCAAATTCGGGGAGGTCAACGAAGAAGTCCCAGCACTTGCCTTCCTGAACCTTGATGGGTTCCTGCGGCACCATGTTGATGGCCTTCTTGCCTTCTTCGTTCTTGTCCTTACCGATACAAGCCTGAGTACAGACGCCGCAACCAGTACAGTCGTAGCTGGAGACGGAGATTGCGAATACGGGCTTTTCGGAGCCTTCGAGCTTGAAGCCCTTGGCAGCGGTGAACTTGAAGCCTTCCGGTGCGTTAGCAACAGCGGATTCGTCCACAACCTTCACGCGGATAGCAGCGTGGGGGCAGACCATAGCGCACTTGCCGCACTGAACGCAAGCGTCCGGATTCCAGGACGGGATGTTCAGGGCCAGGTCGCGCTTTTCGTACTTGGTGGTACCGGTGGGGAATACACCGTCGCAAGGCATCTTGGAAACGGGGAGCTTTTCGCCGTTGCCCTTGATGATTTCTGCAGTCACTTCGTTGACGAATGCAGGAGCGTTGCCGTGGATCGGAGCGCGGAATTCCTTGGTGCTGGTAACAGCGGCCGGAACCTTGACTTCGAAGAGGTTTGCAAGAGAAGCATCGATAGCGTCCCAGTTCTTCTGGACCACTTCCATACCCTTCTTGGCGTAAGTCTTTTCTGCGTACTTCTTGATGTACTTGATAGCAGTATCAGAATCAAGAACGTTGCCCAGCTTAGAGAAGAAGCAGGTCTGCATCACAGTGTTGATGCGACGACCCATGCCGGTCTTAGCAGCCACTGCGTATGCGTCGATCACATAAACCTTGAGCTGCTTCTTGATGATGACTTCCTGAACCGGACGGGGGAAAGTATCCCAGACGGTTTCAGCGGAGTGCGGGGTGTTGACCAGGAAGGTTGCGCCCTGCTTTGCATACTTCAGCATGTCCACGGATTCGAGATGCGGAGTATGGTGGCAAGCAACGAAGTCAGCTTCGTTTTCACCGATCAGGTACGGAGCGTCGATGATGCTCTTACCGAAACGGAGGTGAGAAGTGGTCATAGAACCAGACTTCTTGGAGTCGTAAACGAAGTAACCCTGAGCGTTGTTTTCGGTTTCGTTACCGATAATCTTGATGGAGTTCTTGTTTGCACCAACGGTACCGTCGGAGCCCAGACCGAAGAACATGGCCTGGAAGAAGTCGGAATCCAGCTTGAAGTCCGGATCGATGGGGAGGCTGGTGTTGCAGACGTCGTCGTTGATACCGACGGTGAAGCGTGCGCGCGGAGCTTCGAGAGAAAGTTCGTCGAAGATAGCCTTGACCATTGCCGGGGTGAATTCCTTGGAGGAAAGACCGTAGCGGCCGCCGATCATCTTCGGCATAGCCATCTGGCCTGCCATGACGGCTTCAGAAACAGCGGTAAGAGCGTCCTGGAAGAGCGGTTCGCCTGCGGAACCCGGTTCCTTGCAGCGGTCGAGAACAGCGATCTTCTTGACGGTCTTGGGGAGAGCAGCAACAACTGCTTCCATGGGGAACGGACGGTACAGACGTACGTTTACGAGACCGACCTTTTCGCCCTTGGAGTTGAGATACTTAACGGTGTCACCGATGGTGCAGGTAGAAGAGCCCATGGAGATGATGACGCGTTCTGCATCGGGTGCGCCAACGTAGTCAACAATGTGGTACTGACGACCGGTGAAGGATGCAACCTTGTCCATGTACTTCTGGACGATTTCCGGAACTTTCTTGTAGAAGGGGTTCACGGTTTCGCGGCCCTGGAAGTAGACGTCCGGGTTCTGAGCGGTACCGCGCATGGTGGGGCGGTCCGGAGTGAGGCAGCGTTCGCGGCAAGCCTTCACATACTTTTCGTCGATGACGCTACGGATAACGCCGTCTTCGAGAGCTTCGATCTTCATGACTTCGTGAGAAGTACGGAAACCGTCGAAGAAGTGAACGAACGGGACGCGGGATTCGAGAGTAGAAGCGTGAGCCACGAGAGCCATGTCCTGGCATTCCTGAACGGAGGAAGAGCCGAGCATAGCGAAACCGGTCTGGCGGCAAGCCATGATGTCGGAGTGGTCACCGAAAATAGAAAGGCCCTGCATAGCAAGAGCACGGGCGGTCACATGGAAGACGGTCGGGGTCAGTTCGCCGGCGATCTTGTACATGTTGGGGATCATCAACAGAAGACCCTGGGAAGCGGTGAAGGTAGTGGTCAGAGCACCAGCCTGCAGAGCACCGTGAACGGTACCGGCAGCGCCACCTTCGGACTGCATTTCAAAAACGCGGGGAACCTGACCCCAAATATTCTTCTTGCCTGCTGCACTCCAGTTATCGGCGTGTTCAGCCATCGGGCTAGACGGTGTAATCGGGTAGATAGCTGCCACTTCGCTAACTGCAAAAGCAACGTTAGCGGTAGCTTCGTTACCGTCACACGCAATCATCTTCTTTGCCATGTGTGTCTCCAATTATTGTGTTAGTTATATAAAATCGTGATTTTACAAAAATCCAACGTAAATTTACTTAGTTTTTTTAAGGAAAAGCGAACTTTTTTCAAATTTTTCCTAAAAATTACCGATTTTTTTAACGTCCTGTGTAAAGGTGTGATGAAAAACGGACTTGCGGAAGGCAAAGTTCGCTTTTAAAAGCTTACAAAATTGTTATTTGTGCTTAAAACGGCTATTTTTTCCTGAAAATTTTTTATTCAGACCGACGCAGATTGTTTTATTTGTAACTTTTGGCCTATGGAAAGCACACCGAGAAATTTGAGACTTTGGCTGGTCACCTGCCCAGATGGTTTTTCTGCAGAATACGAGGACATCGAGGAGATGTTCCGCCGGGGGCTTTCCCGCTTGATTCTGGACAAGAGAAGCCGAGGCGGTCAGCCGAGAGCTACCGACGACGAATACGAGCGTTGGCTCCTGAGCCTTTCCATGGAATACCGCGACCGCATCTGGGTTCGTGGAACCCCCGACTTAGCCAACCGTCTGGATGTCCGCGGATGCGTCACCGAGGCCCGCAGCCTCATGGGGGAGGTTCCGGAATGCTGGAAGCGAGTAAACTGCGTCGCCCTCTGCAATAGTCTCGAAGAATACAACCAGTTGCCGGACTGGGTCAGCGGAGCCCTCATCGGCCCCTTCTTCCAGCCTCTTTCCGCATTGGAACCGGTGAAAACCTTAGACTCCGCAATCCTCAATTCCCTTCAGGAACCGGTGAGAATTCCCTTAATCGCCTGGGGCGGGGTAGAACCCGAAACCATGGCGGATTTCAAGAAGCTGCCCTTGGCCGGAGTGGCTACCTTAGGCGGAATCTGGAACTACGCAGACCCCATCAACGCCTTTATCAAGCTCCAGAGAGCCTGTTCTAGTCACATAATGTGATGAAACGCATAAGAAAAAAATAAGAAATCCCGATTTTTAGGCTAAAAAAGCCACTTTTTGTTCCAAGTTGGAATAAACTAGAATGATTTATTTCATTGTGGATGCATTTATGTACATATATTATGACCATGGAACTAGGTAGAGCGAAAATTTTGGTCGTTGACGATACCAAGACGAATATTGAAGTCTTAGAGGGTATCCTTTCTAACGACTACGACATGTATGTAGCCCTTAACGGAAAAAAGGCCATCATGCTGACAGAGAAGGTGAAGCCGGATCTAATCCTTCTGGATGTCATGATGCCCGAAATGGACGGCTACGAAACTCTCAAGCAAATGCGAATCCAGGGTCTTGTGGATAATACCCCGGTGATTTTCTTGACGGCAAAGGCCGACTCCAAGAGTGAACAAACCGGCCTCGACCTTGGGGCTGTAGACTACATTACCAAGCCCTTCAACCCGGACTTGGTTCGCCTCCGTATTAAGAACCAACTTGAATTTAAGCACCAGCGCGATCATCTCAAGGATATTGTTAACGAACAGACGAAGACTCTCCGAAGAACCGTCAATGTTCTTTTGACCAGCTTGGGTGCCTTGGCAGAACACCGCGATACAGATACCGGTGAACACATTAAGCGTACCCAGGTCCTCGTTGAAATGCTTGCAAACAAGCTTAGGGTCCATCCCAATTTTGCAGAAGCCATTCCCAACCAGGATTTTGTTGATTTCTATGCAAGTGCCGCTCCACTTCATGACATCGGTAAAGTGGGTATTCCCGATGAAATTTTGCATAAACCCGGCCGACTGGATGAAAACGAACGTGCCGTCATGAGCGAACATCCGCAAATCGGTTTCGACGTGCTTACCAGGGCAACCCGCGAACTTGGCGGAAACCCCCTGATCAAGATTGCTGCAGACATTACTTTGTACCATCACGAACGTTGGGATGGTCTTGGCTATCCCACAAAGAAGAAGGGCGCAGAGATTCCTGTTGGCGCACGCCTCATGGCTGTGGCTGACGTGTACGATGCTCTAGTTTCCCGCAGACCGTATAAGGAACCGTTCCCTCACGATGTTGCAGTAAACGAAATTAAAAAGGGAAGTGGCACACAATTCGACCCGGATGTTGTGAATGCTTTCATGGAAATCGAAAGCGAGCTCCCTTCTATTTACGACAAATTTAAAGATGCTTAGCTCTTTAAGGAGTTAACATGACCCATAGTCCTTTAAACGCGCAACGTAGACGACTTCGTTGGAAGATTTCTCTCGTTTATACCATACCTGTACTCGTTGCCGCCTTGATTCTTGTTTTTGTCTTTTCTTCCGCAGTAAAGGACATCCTTGTCACATCATCCTACAAGTCTACCGAAGCAACCTTGCAAGACAAGGTTGTTAATGATTTGGATGGACTTCTGGAAAAGTACAAAGTTTCTTTTTTGAATGCTGCAAAGAAGATGCAGGCCAACGTGGCCAAGGATATGCAGTCCAGACCTCTTCTTTACAGGCAGTATCAATCGAAAGACGGCATTGTGGATGTCTATTACGGCAATAAGGACGGTGAATTCCTTTCGGGTCGTGGCATCAAGCTGAATACAGAAAAATCTGAAATCAGAACCAAGGCCTGGTACCTTGAATCCTCTAGAAAGCGTGGTATTGCAGTCACTGGTCCGGAAGTTCGTTCCGATATTAATAAACAGGTCATGACCATTTCTTATCCGATTTGGGACAAGAACAAGAAGTTTAGAGGCTCCATCGCCGAAGATATCGACCTGTACAAGATTCGAGTTGCCATGGGAAACCTTGCCCGAGATGAAGGCGGCATCACCGTCTTGATGGGTACGGAAAATGACAACATGTTCACCTATTTCCCGTACGAAACAAGCCGAGGAAAAATTCTTCAAGATACCGTATCCAACTTGCTGCAACTTATTTCCGGCAAGTACAGTGCCGACACTCTGAAGGCGGGTACAGTCCTCCGTTTTGAACAAGCTAACCAACAGCATCAGCAGATGGTCTTCATGGTGGCACCCCTCAAGAACTCTCCGTTCTATGTGGTGCATGTCATGCAGCAGAACAAGATCATTGCCGGTATCGAAAACAACCTTTCCAAGGTTCTCTTGATTGTGGCCATCGTTGTTCTTATAATGATGGGCCTTGCAGCCTTGATTGCCCATATTTTGTTCATCAAGTTTATTCAAAAAGACTTGAATGAAAGTGTCAGCTCCAGTACCATGTTTGACACGTTGCTAGGTAGCGACAACTTCAGATTGATTCTTACAAACGATTCCTTTGACATTCTTCATGCCAGCGCCTATATCGTAGACTTCCTAAACGATGGGGAAGACATCAAAGGCGATATCCTCTTCAAGTATTTCCCCTCGGATCATTTCAAGAAGTTTGCTCACCGCGTAGCCATGGGCGGCGAAATGCTGGCCAGCGAACGTAAGATTCTTGTTCCTGTTCGTAATACTGACGGAGAAATTGCATGGTGGAGCATTGTGTTCCAGGTGCTTGTGGAAGATGACGGTGCCATGCGCTACCTCTTCATGATCAACGATGAAACCAGCGGCATCCAGAAGGATACCATCTTGGATACCATCATGACTTCTGCAGACCACTCCATCGTCATGATTTTTGATCGCGCCCGTAAGATCAAGTACGTATCCAGACAGCTGGCTGAATTGCTTGGCGTGGAATGGAGAAAGATGATCGGCCTTTCCCTGAAGGACTTGAAGGATGTGGGCATTCCTGAAGAAGTGATTCATTCCTTGAAGACCACCTTCGACAAGAAGGAACTTTGGAAAGATTCCTTTGCCTTGAAATCCAGCAGCAACCAGAATGAAATTTGGTTCCGTGGCGAAGCTTGTACCTTGAAGGTGCAGGAATCCGTGGTGGGTTACATGGTGACCATGATTGACATTTCCGAAGTGGTGGAGGCTCGACAAATCGCCGAACAGGCTACCTTGGCAAAGAGCGAATTCTTGGCCAACATGAGTCACGAAATCAGAACTCCGATGAACGCCATTATCGGTATGGCCCACTTGATTTCCGAAACCCAGCTTGACGAACGTCAACACAGTTTCGTGGACCGCATCAGTAGCGCAGCAAAGTCCTTGCTTGGCATTATCAACAACATCCTGGACTTCTCCAAGATCGAAGCCAAGAAACAGGAACTTGAAATCACCCAGCTTGTACTTCAAGATGTTATCGGCGAAGTGGCAGCCTTGGCTGAAGTTCGTATCGCAGGCCGTCCCATTGAATTAATTGTGGACGTGGATCCTGAAATTCCTGAAGTATTGATGGGTGACCCCCTGAGACTTTCCCAGATTTTCACAAACTTGATCAATAACGCCACCAAGTTCACAGAAAAGGGCGACATTACCTTGATTGTCAAGCTTCTCCAGAAGAAGGGCAACAACGTAAAGCTTTCCTTCTGTGTAAAGGATACGGGTATCGGTATGACCCCGGAACAGGTGGCCAAGTTGTTCAATGCCTTTACCCAGGCCGACGGCTCTACAACCCGTAAGTACGGCGGTACCGGCCTTGGCCTCGTGATTTCCAAGTCCCTGGTAGAATTGATGGGCGGCCAGCTCCAGGTTGAAAGCGTTGCCGGCGTCGGTTCCCAGTTCTTCTTCACCATTACACTGCCTGTGGCACCCAACGCAGAAGAACCCCGATGGACTACGGTACAGACGTTCCGCAACAAGAATGTCTTGCTGGTGGACGATTGCGACAACCTTCGCGATGTGCTGCGCCATTACCTCGAGAAGTTGCAGTGCGTTGTGGAAGAAGCCCATTCTGTGGATGAAGCCCTTGACTTGGTGCAGGCTCATGAAGAAGCCGGCGAAGATCCCTACGACTTGTTCCTGGTGGATTACGCCATGCCCATTACGAACGGTCTGGAATTCGCCCGCGGCCTGAATCCTACGATGCTGAACATTCCTAAGGTGTTGATGCACCCGCTGGATTTTGACGAAGCACACACCACCATGGCTACGGAACTTGGCTTCAACAGCTTTATCCCGAAGCCGCTGCAGATCAGTTCCCTGCTGAGTGGTATGCAGGAAGCTGTAGGGGAGGATTTGACCTACCAGAAGGCCTCCAAGAAGGAAAAACGCAAGATCTTCTTCAAGGAAGCAAAGATCCTGTTGGTGGAAGACAACCAGATGAACCAGGAACTTGCAGTTTCCTTGCTGAATAGCGTTGGTCTTACTGCAATGATTGCAAACAACGGTAAGGAAGCCCTTGACCTGTTAAAGGAAAATGCATTCAACCTCGTTCTTATGGACATCCAGATGCCCATTATGGATGGTCTTACCGCCACCAAGGCAATCCGTTCCCGTCCGGAAAAGTACTTCAAGGAAGTGCCGATTCTCGCCATGAGTGCCCGCGCCTTCCAGAAGGACACCGAGGAGTGCTTGCAGGCCGGCATGAACGCCCATATCGTAAAGCCCATCGACCCGACGCTCCTTTACGAGGAAATGGCGAAGTTCCTGCCCATCGACTCCAACGCCGATACAGATAACATCGTTGATATCATGAAAAAGGAAGAGGAGGATGTTTCTTCTGAAGACGAAGCATTCATTTCTATGTTCCAGAAGATTGATAACTTCGACGCAAAACTTGGCTTGTACCATGCCAACCGCAATAGAAGCGTCTACCTGAAGATCCTCCAGGGCTTTGTCAGAGACTTCAATAATCGTCATGGTTCTATCTTAAAGCATATTGGCAAGGATCAATACGAAGATGCCGCAAGAATTGCCCATACGGTGAAGGGGCTCAGCGGTACCATGGGTGCCACAGCGATGCAAGCCATTGCCTTAAAGTTGGAAACGAGACTGCTCCAAAAGGAATTTGACCAGAACGAATACAACGAGTTTGATATTACTCTGATTAACCTTGTGGAAGGCCTTGAAAAGGCTTTGGCAAATATCGCTTCTGAACAGAACAGTATCACGGAAAAGAAGAAGGATCCTGAGGCCCAGAACAAGCTTAGGGACGCCATCGGAAAGCTTAAGGATGCTGTGGAGTCCTGCTCCTCGACCCATTGCAAACGCGCCCTGGACGACATCGAAAACATTGCCTTCGAAAAGGATCAGGAACGTATGTTGCAAAAGCTAAAGGAACAGATCGACGACTACGACTTTACCGAGGCCGAAGAAACTCTGGAAGCCTTGGAAAAGACATTGGGATAGAAAAAAGAACCGCACGGGTAACCGCGCGGTTTCTTTTTTGACGAGAAAAATTAGAGCCAGGTTACTAATGCAGAACCATGGCTGCCATAAAGGCTAGAGCTACAATGATGGCAGCGATGGTGCCGACGATGCCCATTCCGCTGGGCTTCTTCTTGTTGCCCTGGGAGTCCTCTCCAAACTCGTTCTCCAGGATTTCGTCGTAGTCGGGGAGTTCTTCGTCGGCGAATTCAGCACCGTCTTTCCAGCCGGTGTCTTTGTTGCTACCGCAGTGGCGGCAGAAAGTTGCGCCAGGTTTAAGTTCGGCGCCGCAGTGGGGGCAAGTATTCATGGAAATTTCTCGGTTTATTCTTTGATATAACAGGCTTCTTCTACGGCAATGTCACATGCTATTGAACCTAAGATTGAATCTTCTACATTTTTCATGCATTCTTTATATGTGTTTTTTTCGCATTCTGGGTCAAATGTTTTACCTGCTTCTGTGGAGGAATTTGAGTCGCAGCCTCCACAAAAACATGCTGTGAAAACAAGTGCAATTGAAGCGATGTATTTTGAGCGTGTCATATTTTCAATATACAAAAAAGACCTGCCTTGTGGGGCAGGTCCTTTTCATGCTTGTTAGAAATTTGCGAGCGGAGCTCGCAATCTATTACAGCTTGTCGTTAGAACCAAGAACGTCGACGATCTTGTGTTCGTACATCTTCTGCATGTTTTCGCGAGCCGGCTTCAGGTACTGACGCGGGTCGAAGTGATCCGGGTGTTCGTTGAAGTACTTACGAACTGCAGCAGTCATAGCGAGACGAGAGTCGGAGTCGATGTTGATCTTGCAAACTGCAGACTTGGAAGCCTTGCGGAGCTGTTCTTCCGGAATACCAACTGCATCGGGGAGCTTACCGCCGTTTTCGTTGATGGTCTTAACTTCGTCCTGAGGAACGGAAGAAGAACCGTGGAGAACGATGGGGAAGCCCGGGAGTTCCTTTTCGATGGCTTCGAGAACGTCGAATGCCAGGGGAGGCGGAACCAGGATGCCGTCAGCGTTGCGAGTGCACTGTTCCGGCTTGAACTTGTAAGCACCGTGAGAAGTACCGATGGAGATTGCGAGAGAGTCGCAACCAGTACGGGTAGCGAAGTCAACAACTTCTTCCGGCTTGGTGTAGTGAGAAACTTCAGAAGCAACTTCGTCTTCAACACCGGCGAGAACACCGAGTTCAGCTTCGACGGTAACGTCGTGAGCGTGAGCGTATTCAACAACCTTCTTGGTGAGGGCGATGTTTTCTTCGTACGGGAGAGAAGAACCGTCGATCATAACGGAAGAGAAGCCGTTGTCGATGCAGTCCTTGCACAGTTCGAAAGAGTCACCGTGGTCGAGGTGGAGAACGATCTGCGGATTTGCGCAGCCGAGTTCCTTGGCGTATTCAACAGCACCCTGAGCCATGTAGCGGAGGATGGTGCCGTTTGCATAGTTACGAGCACCCTTAGAAACCTGCATGATAACCGGAGACTTCTGCTTGACGGAAGCCTGAACGATAGCCTGCATCTGTTCCATGGTGTTGAAGTTGAAAGCCGGGATAGCGTAGCCACCAGCAACAGCCTTAGCAAACATTTCCTTGGTGTTGACCAAGCCGAGTTCCTTATAAGAAACTGCCATTTTTTTACCTCTTGTTTTTGTAATGGCGACTTGCGCCGCCGGTTTAAGAATTACGGGTTTGAATTTAGCAAAAATGCGCCCGTTTGGAAACGATAAACGGAAAAAATAAGTGTTTCGGGCACCTATTTTGGCTCGACCTGTAGCCTGCGTCAATTTTTTACTTGATGTTGTTACAAATTTTGGATAAATTTCACAATGGTGTTGGACTGGAGTGTTATGAAGAAAGCCCTTATTGTACCCATTTCTGCAATTTTCGCACTGACTATGGCGGTCAGCGCCCAGGCAAAAGTGGAATATCACCTGAACAAGGTGGAAAATCCTTCCGAAGACGAACTGGATGCCTACAAGCGCATCTCTGCGGCCATGGATTCCGCGGTGTATATGTACAACAAGTACACCCACATGTCCAAACACATCGAAGTTTACTACAACACTGGCGTCCAGACTGCGGATGCCAGCTACAACGGCACCATGCGCTTTGGTGCGGGCCGAGCCTACATGAACGTACGTACCGCCATGCACGAAATGGGCCACACCATGGGCATGGGTACCACCAGCGAATACCGCGACATGCTTAAGGACGGCGTGTTCCAGGGTGAAACGGCCCAGGCCAAGCTGAAGGAATTGACCGGCGATCCTACCGCCGTGCTGAAGGGCGATAGCCAGCATTTCTGGCCCTACGGCCTGAACTACGATTCCGAACTCCATTCTGAACAGGACTTGATTATCCACTGCCAGATTGTAGAAGCCATGTACCAGGACATCTTCAAGGAGAAGTTCTACATGACCGCCCGCGTCAAATCCCTGACCGACGGCAAGTGCATTGGTCGCACGTCGACAAACGGCCTGGAAATGATGGACTGCTCCGGGGAAGAGACCGAGGCAAAGATTTGGAGCATCGGCGACAACCCGGTGACCTACCGTTTTGAATACGGAGACCGCGTGATTGATGTGCCCAACGAATCCACTGCCGCAGGCGTTACCCTGGGAACTTACTCTTGGAACGCGGGCGCCCACCAGCGCTATGTTCTGGAAGAAGCCCCCGTGAATACGCCCAACGCATTCTACCTGCAGAACTACAAGAGCAAGCTCTACATGCTGCCTTCTGGCAAGAACATTGTGCAGGACCAGCGTAGCCGTGACATCAATTCCGGCGTATGGATTTTCGTGCAGGTGGCAGAAAACGGCGAAGGTGGGGTAGGCGACACTACTATTGCCGATACTACCGCCCGCGACACCACAGGCACAACAGTCGGCGACACCACAGAATCCATCCGCAAGCTGGATCGCGTCAAGGCCCGTCTGTTGGCTCCGAACCCCCAGCAGTTCGACCTGAAGGGCCGCGCCCTGGGACGAGAACGCGCCCTTAACGCTAGCCGCCGTCAGATCAAGTACATCAAGATTTTCGAAAAATAACCGCGAGCAAAAAAATCTGCGAAAAGCCTACCTTCAAAAAATTAAAGCCCGTGCAGTGAGCGCGGGCTTTTGTTTTTTATGTAGAGGGACGTCGCGATAAATCCAGAGTCAATTACTTCGTAGTCAAATTCAGAGAATCCAGAGCTTCGCCAGCAAGAGCTACACAGCGGTTGCAGGGAATAATGGCGTTGGGGCGAATCTCACGGCAAAGGGTACAGCCTTGCGCTCCCTTCTTGAAAAATTCAGCCAACTCCTCGGCGTGTTCTGGTTCCAGCAGTTTCGCTGCATGCAATGCGCCGCAGGTTCCGTCCGGAGAACGGCCGCCACAGTAGGCTTTCATTTCTTCTGCCAAGGCAAGCGCCTCTTCATCGGACTTTCCTTTGGCACGCCAATAGCCATAAGCCAGGGACACTGCACAACGACCGTGGTTCAGGTGGTAATCCTTTGCGATGTCGGAAATCTTTTCAGCCATATGAAAACCTCAAAGAGGAATGTAGCAAAAACCTGAGAGGCGCGCCGCACCTACGAATGCGTCCCTCGGAACCTATAACGAATTCACACATCCTATAAATGTGAAAAAGACCCCTCAAGTGAGGAGTCTTTTTCGCGGGATAGACGAGGCTTGAACTCGCAACCTCCGGCGTGACAGGCCGGTGCTCTAACCAAAATTGAGCTACCACCCCAAAACGTTTCCGTTTTATTTGGTAGTGGGCGATAACGGATTCGAACCGCTGACATTCTGCTTGTAAGGCAGACGCTCTGAACCAGCTGAGCTAATCGCCCGAATGGGTTTACTTATCGTCTTTCTTGCCCTTCCAGAGAATTCCAAGAGGAATGATCACCAGGTAGGCGAGGCAGAGAATAAGAGGTGCAACCGTGAGAGAAACCGGATTATCAGCAGGGCCTGTTGCCAGGCAGAGGAAACCGATAACGAGGAGCAGGACACCGACTGCAATCAAAACGAGATTGTTCTTTTTCATCAGTTACCTTAACCTGTTCTCAAGATTACGAAGCCAAATATACAAAGATTTAGACCTTTGTCAAGGGAAAAACGGGAATTTTTCATAAAAAATCCCAATTTTATTTCTGTCCGGGGTACTTCACGCGTGTATGGTACGTTCCATCCAAGCTATCCAGGAAGGCTTTTTCCAGCTTGAACAAATCCTTCACGGAAAGATTACTTTCATTGAACTGACCTTCCATGAAGCGGCCCTCGATGGTCTTGTGGATCATGGCGGCAAGAGCTTCCGGGCTAGTATCGGTCATGGAGCGGCTGGTGGCTTCAATGATATCAGCCAGCATCAAAATTGCAGTTTCCTTGCTCTGGGGCTTCGGACCCTTGTAGCTGTAATCTTCAATCTTGACTTCAGTACCCTTTTCTGCAGCAAGTTCCTTAGCCTTATGGTAGAAGAACTTGATTTCAGAAGAGCCGTGATGTTCACGGATACCTGCGGCCACCATATCAGGAATGTTGTATTCCTGAGCCAGGAGGGCACCCTGTTCCACGTGGCCAACAATAATCTTTACGGACTGAGCCGGGTCAAGGGAATCGTGGGGGTTCACGCCCTGCTTCTGGTTTTCAGTAAAGTATTCCGGGCGCATGGTTTTACCAAGGTCGTGGTACAGAGCCATGACACGGACCAGGAGGGAGTTCGCACCGATACTGTCGGCCACCTTTTCTGCCAAGTTGGAAACCTGGATGCTGTGGTGGAAAGTACCCGGGGCGTATTCGGAAATTCGCTTGAGGGCCGGACGGTTGAAGTCGGACATTTCCATGAGAGTAAGCACAGTGGTAATGCCGAACACGCGTTCTGCCAAGTGGACCAGAAGCACGGAAGCCAAGGCGGAGCACACGATGATGTTAGCGCTACCCACGATGACGTTCTGGTAGAAAGCTTCGAAGGAGAGACGGTTACGGAGCAGGAACATGATGGCGATAGCCGCAGCCATGGCACCAACGCCTGCGATAATACTCCACACAAACTGAACGCGGTAACGCATTCTAATCAAAGGCAACATGGCAACGCAAGTGATGGCAATTGCAAAAATAGTTGCGGCAAGGTCGTAGCCGTTCAAGAGGCCGAAAATGAATGCGGAGAAGATGGTAAAGCCGAGACCAAAGCGGTGGTCGAAAAGAACCGTTGCAGTCACCGGGGCGAGGGCAAAGGGATACAGCCACATGAATTCAAAGTTCTCCGGCAGCACCGGAATGTCAACGGAGTTCAAGCTTCCGGAGAAGTTGTGCATAACCCAGAAGGCCACCAGCTGCAGCAAGGTAAGGGCAATAACGCTCCAGAGCTGACGAGGAGTCTTGAACAAACGATTGGACGGAGTAACGAAAATAAAGAGGAAGAAGAAGGTGATGATGATGACCAAAACCAAAGCGTTACCGTAGACAGCGGTGAACTTCCTGGAGTTTTCTTCCTTCTGCTGGGCACGCTGCAAGGCGTCCAGCTTTTCAAGAATGTCCTTGGTGATGGGGGAGCCCTGGGCCACGATTTCCATACCGCGGGGCACCATACCCTTGATGAGGGTCACCTTCTGGCGAGCTTCCTGACGGCTTGCATCGGTTTCCTTTTCCAGATAGAAAACGTTAGGAAGCATGAACACGAACAAAGTTTCGTAGAAGGAGCTGAGCAGGCCCTGATCGTTGGGGAAGCTCATCTGCAACTGGGCGAATGCTTCGTCGATGCGGCGACGGAGGGGTTGGATACCACCGGCTTCCACAGAGGACTTTTCGTTATCCTTGAGGAGGGTGATGGTGGGCTTTGTATAGACGATATACTTGAAGTCGTCCTGAAGCTTGTAGTTGTCGCGGTAGAGCTGTGCTGCGGTTTCGGAGGTTGCGATGAAGGTATTGGACACACCCTTCTGCAAAGCCTGGTTGAACACAGAAAGCAGGGAGTCGCGAGCCTTGGCATTCACGCTCAAAGGCTTGATAGCGGAAGTAGAAATACGCTGCTTCAGCACATCGTACACGCGGCTAGCCTGGATCACCTTGACCTGAACGGAGGAGTCACCACCTTCAAGTGCACTGGCCTGGTTGATCTGGTTCTGCAAAGAACCATACTGACCCACCTTGTGGAGGAAGGTCTTCAAATCATCATAAATACGCTTGGTCTCATCGCTATTGAATTCGAAAATAGCGTTCACCTTGTCGGCGGCGCGATTGCGTTCCGTTTCAATTTCCTGTTCGGACTTGGGAACTTCGAAATTGATGGGTGCCACGATGGTGCGGGAGCTAGCCTGACCAAGATGGGGACGTTCCGCCTGAAGGGCGATGTTCTTGTCTGGGAAAAGGAAGAGGGCGGCAATGACAACAATCGCCCAACCAATGATGAGATGAAGTTTCTTCTGCTTCTTCTTCATACTACTTGTCCTTTTGTTCGTAAGCTTGCAAAATGTCCTTGACCAGGTGATGGCGCAGGACGTCGGTGGCGGTAAAGTCCACCTGGGCGATTCCAGGAATGCCCTTTAAAATTTTCATGGCATGAACCAGGCCGGATTTCTGGCCCTTGGCCAAGTCCACCTGGGTGGCGTCGCCGGTAATGATTGCCTTGCTGTGGGGGCCGAGGCGTGTGAGGAACATCTTCATCTGTTCCGGCGTAGTATTCTGGGCTTCATCCAGAATGATGAAGGCTCGCTTCAGAGTACGACCGCGCATGTAGGCCAAGGGGGCCACTTCGATGGCGCCCGCTTCCTCGTAACGGCGGAGCTTTTCAGTAGGCAGCAATTCTGCAAGGCTGTCGTGAATGGGGCGGAGGTAAGGAGCGATCTTCTCCTTCAGGTCGCCAGGCAGGTAGCCTAATGATTCGCCAGCTTCCACTGCCGGACGGACCAGGCAAATACGTTCCGCCTCATGACGTTCCAGGCTTGCAACAGCCAGAGTAACCGCAAGAAATGTCTTGCCGGTTCCTGCAGGGCCCTTGGCAAAGATCACGTCGTTACGTTCGACGGCGTTCACCAGCTCGGCCTGGGCCTGAGTCTTTGCGAAAACGGAAACACCAAAACGGTTCCTGAAGACAGGGGTGCCGGGAATGCATCCGCCGAGGTCTTCAACCTCGACCGGACCCAGCAGTCGTTCCACCTGTCTGGAGGTAAGAACTTCACCGTTCTTGGCAGCCATTTTCAACTGGTCGAGTACAGCAAAAACACCCGCTATGTCGCCATTTTCCTTGGCCACGATGGTAAGGCCTGGCAAGCGGGTTTGTATTTGAACACAAAAACGGCTCTCCAGCAAGCGGAAAACCGTTTCGTTCTCACCTGAAATTGTTCGTTTCAGGTCATCTGATAAAGAATAGCGCTGTATCTCGCTCATTCAATCCAATTACTGTGCGTCTTCTTCTGCAGCAGGTGCAGTAGACATACCCAGCTTGTTCTTGGCGTCGAAGATTTCCTTACGGAGCTTGTGGTTATCTTCATTGATAGCGGTAGCTTCCTGTTCAGCCTTCTTCAACTTATTTTCGTCGATGACTTCCTTCGGGGCTTCCTTCTTCTTCTTGGCCTTTACGCCATCAGCGGTTGCTGCCGGGGAATCATCATCATCATATGCTGCATCGTCAGAATCGCCGTTAGAACCACCAGCGCAAGCAGTAAACATAGCAACGGTCATAGTTGCAACAATCAATTTCCAATTCTTAAAAAGAGACATTAGTTCAGGCTCCATTTTAGTCTGTGATGGCTAAAATGTATATAAATAATTCTAAAAAGAATTGTAAAAAAGGAAAAATTATCAGCGAAATTCGCCTTTTTTTAGATATTTTAGGCTTTGGATGTGTTTAAAGAGGTCTAAAATGACTGCAAGCGCCTATTCGCAAGTTTTTATTTCGTCTAAAGAGTACAATAGCAAGAATATTTATAGCGCCCGCCGCAAGGCTTTTATGAAAAAACTGGACTCCATCTGCCTCGTGGCAGGGATGCCCATTGACCCAGGTTCCGAGGAAGCATTCGTGCAGACCTGGAACAAGATGATCCAGGAACCCGCCTTTTTGTACCTCACCGGAATCAACCAGGCCGGCTGCTATTTGCTCCTGAACCCCAAGACCATGGAAGAAACCCTTTTTGTACCCCGTAAGAACCCCTTCAAGGAATTCTGGAACGGAAAGCGCCTCGGCTATCTGGATGGAGATAATGAAGTGGCCCATATTACGGGAATCAAGGACGTTCGACCGGTCGACGAAATCTGGGAAACCGTCCAGGACATTGCTGCGAAATTGGCTAAGAGAACTCCCGACGAACGTCATATTTACGCCTACTACTTCGAGAAGTTCAAGGAAGACCACAACGATCATTTCAAGAACCAGCTCCAGCGTGCCATCAAGGGCTCCGGAGTCAAGATCCGCTCGGCAGCAGACATTCACTGGAAACTGCGCCTGCCTCTGGAAAAGCAGCGCATCCAGGACGCGGAAAAGGCCCAGGACATTACCGACAAGGCCTTCCGCACTGTTCTTGCCAACATGTCGCAGTTGAAAAACGAACGCCAGCTGGGCCTCCTTCTGGACTATGAAATGCAGAAGAACAGCGACGGCGACCTGGCGTTCCCGACCATCGTTGCGGGCGGCGCAAACGCCTGCTGCCTCCACTACGTCAAGAAGGACGAGCCTTTGAAGGCGGGGGAGCTTGTGCTCCTGGATTTCGGCATCCGCTGGAACAGTCTCCACAGCGACA
This sequence comes from Fibrobacter sp., assembly GCA_024399065.1. NCBI lineage: Bacteria > Pseudomonadati > Fibrobacterota > Fibrobacteria > Fibrobacterales > Fibrobacteraceae > Fibrobacter > Fibrobacter sp. Next base: position 62,265 of record JAKSIB010000013.1, read on the forward strand.
TTTCAAGAACCATTCCCGTAGGCGGCAAGTTCAATCCCCTGCAGAAGATGTTGTACGAAATCGTACTGGATTCCCAAGCAGAATACCAGAAGTTCGTCAAGCCCGGCGTTTCTCTCCGTGAAATCGGCATGGTGCCCTGGGAATTTATTATGAAGGCCCTGGACGAACGCCTAGTGAAGGGAGCCAAGGGCAAGTTCAAGCTGCTTTATGATGTGCGCCCCCATGGTGTGAGCCATTTCATTGGCGAGCAGATTCATGAAGGTGATCCGGGCAGCCGCTCCCTGGACGTTGTGCTGGAACCGGGCATGCTCATTTCCTGCGAGCCGGGCCTGTACGGCGATTTCGAGGCCACCATCAACGGCAAGCATTACAAGGAAAAGATCGGTATCCGCGTAGAAGACGACCTGCTCATTACCAAAAGCGGCTTCCGTAACATTTCTGTAAGCATTCCAAAGACCGTAAAGGACCTGGAATCACTTATTAAATAGACTTTGAGAGCCCTTCCTAGAACATAGGGGGGCTTTAATTCTAGATTGTAGAACTATAAAATTGTTTGGGTAAACAAGAGGGATAATTAAAAAGGATAACTTATGTGGAAAGTTAAAGGTGCTACTCGATACTTCCTCTCTATTTTAGCGACAACCTTTGTCCAGTTCGGCGTGTTCGTTTACGCCCAGAAGATTCTTGCCGGATCTTTCAACAACGAAAGCGGCATGATCTGGCAGACCTTCATGCTCCAGGTGTTCTTTGTGGCGCCCTATATCCTGATGGTCTTATTAGCAGGCTTCTTTACCAACAAGTTCTCCAAGAACAAGGTTCTTGCATGGTCCTCCTTGGCCATGACCTGCTTTGTGGTGGCCCAGGCGGTACTTGTAACCTGCGGTTGCGCCAAGGTGGCCTTCTGGCTTTCCATTGGTCTTGGCTGCGGATTTGCAGTCCATAGTGCGGCCAAGTACGGCATCCTTAAGGAAATGTTCGGTGTCCGTAACCTGAGCTATGCCAACGCCTTCCTTCAGATTTTCGGTATCTCGGGCATTATCGTTGCCTCCTGGCTTGTAATCGTAGGCGTGAACCTCATCGACCTGGAAGCCTTGAAATCCTACGCCGCAGTCCACAAGATTACCTCCAACTCCATCGTGATTCCCTGGCTTTTGGCAGGAGCCAGCATTCTTGGCACCGTGGCCAGCTTCCTCATTCCTAAGGTCAAGTACGAAAACAAGAACGCCAACATGTCCAAGGTCAAAAAGCACCTTACCCTGGGCTGGCGTGTTCCCAACCTCCGCGGCTCCATTATCGCCCTCGCCATGTTCTGGGCATTCGCTCAGGTGTTCGTTCTGGTGTTCCAGGATGTGTCCGGATCCAACGTGGTGAACATGTTCCAGGACTACATGATGTTCGCCATCGCCGGCCTCATGGTGGGTACCATCTTTGCTGCCCACAAGTCCAAGGACTTTATTGAAACCGGCTTCATTCCCATGGGTATGATCGGCCTTACGGTGTGCATGGCCTTGCTCCCGTTCATGGTCAATCCCATTATGCTTTCTGTGATTTACGCCTTGCTGGGCTTCTTCGGCGGCATGTACCTGGTGCCGGTGAATGCGTTGTTGCAGTACAACACCCGACCCAACAATTCCGGTTCCGTTCTTGCCTTTGCAAACTTGATCCAGGCCTTGGTGCTCATTGCCTTCCTCTTTGGCTACACGGCCCTCACCAATTACACCAGCATGAACCATAAGATGTACTTCCTGATTATCGCAGGCATTTCTCTTGTCGTGTTCATGTGGACTCTATCCAACCTGCCCCAGGCACTGGTCCGTTCCGTTTTGCGCGTGGCATTCTACCGCTACAAGATCCGTGTGGTAGGCGTGCAGAACATCCCCAACGAAGGTGCTGTTCTTTTGGTGGGTAACCATCACAGCTTTATCGACTGGGCCATGATCCAGATGGCATCTCCCAGAGCTCTGGTGGTGGCTAGCAACAAGGACCATTTCGAAAAGTGGTACCTCCGCGCCATCATGAAGCGCCTGGGCACCATCCGCATCGACAACAACGACCCCAAGCCCGCCATGGACAAGATCCACGAGGCTTTGCTTGCAGGCAAGGCCGTGGTCATGTTCCCCACTGGCGAAGTTTCCAAGTCTCCTCACGTGGAACCCTTCAGCATCGATTACTCCTCCGCTGTGGAAGGCACCGAAGCTTCCATTATTCCGTTCTACATCCAGGGCCTCTGGGGTTCCAACTACAGCTATAGCGGCTCCGACATGTACGCTTCCGCTGCCGACAAGACTGTGGTGGTAGGCTTCGGCGACGCTATCCCTGCTGACACCGATCCTGACCAGGTCCGCCACATTGTCCGTAAGATTTCCATTGAAGCCTGGTCCTACGCTACCAACTTCTACAAGCCTATTGCAGAAACCTGGCTTGCCACCTGCAAGAAGTACGTGAAGAACGGACCGGCCATCTATAACCCCGATGGAGGCCACTTCTCCGGCTACAAGCTTATCGGTGCCGTCATGGGCTTCCGCGGTCTTTTGAAGAAGAAACTTGGCAAGAACGAAGTGAACGTGGGTATCATGCTTCCGCCCAGCCCCGCAGGCGTTATCGTGAACCTGGCCCTCTGGGTCCTTGGCAAGACCAACGTGAACCTGAACTACACCTCCTCTGTAGACAACGTAAAGTACTGCTGCGAACGTGCAGAAGTTTCTACGGTGATTACCAGCCGCATGTTCGTGCAGAAGCTGAAGGGTAGGGGTGGAGACTACAGCCAGGTGGCATCTGACAAGGTCCGCATCCTTTACGCCGAAGACCTGATGAAGGAAATTCCCAAGGCAAAGATTGCAGCCCACTTGCTGTTCTGCGCCGCCATTCCCACATGGCTCATTAAGCTCCTGTACTTCAAGCGCACCAAGCTTGATAACAACGCCGTGATCGTGTTCAGTTCCGGTTCCGAAGGTACCCCGAAGGGCATTGAACTGACCCACCGCAATATGATCGGCAACATGCACCAGTTGGCTTGTATCTTGAATATTAGCCGTGGTGATGTGATGCTTTCTGAACTTCCGCTGTTCCATAGCTTTGGCCTTACGGTGACCACTTTGCTGAACCTTGTGGAAGGTTGCCCCATTGTGGCTGTGGCTGATCCCACCGACGTGAAGACCATGGCCCGTGTCTGTGCAGAATTCAAGGTGACCTGCCTGGTGGCAACTCCCACCTTCCTCCGTGCCTTTACCGTTAGCCGCTACGTGCATCCGTTGATCTTCAAGCACGTGCGCTTGATTATCGCCGGTGCAGAAGCCTTGCGCCCGGAATTGACCCAGGCATTCCGTATCAAGTTCGGTAAGGAAATCTTCGAAGGCTACGGCTGTACCGAAACCGCTCCGGTGGCTTCCGTGAACAGTGAAAACACTTTGATGAACGACTATACCACCATGCTGGTGAACAACAAGCCGGGAACCGTGGGTATGGCTCTTCCGGGAACCCAGTTCCTCATTGCCGACCCCGACACCAACGAACCGTTGCCCACAGGCGAAGCCGGCATGATTCTCATTGGCGGTTGCCAGGTCATGAAGGGCTACCTGAAGGATCCGGAACGTACCGACAGCGTGATCGTGAAAATCGACGGCATCCGTTACTACAAGACTGGCGACAAGGGTAAACTGGACAGCGACGGCTTCTTGACTATCGTGGACCGTTACAGCCGCTTTGCAAAGCTGGGTGGTGAAATGGTCAGCCTCGGTGCCGTGGAAAAGAAGATCCAGGATACTCCGGTCCTCGAAGGCTGCGACTACCTGGTGACCACCGTTCCCGACGCTGCCAAGGGTGAAAAGATTGTTCTCCTCTACCAGGGCGAAAAGGAACCTTCCCAGGTTCTCTCTGAACTCCGCGCCACAGACTTCCCGCCCATCATGCTTCCGTCCCTTGCATTCCAGGTGGAAAAGGTACCTAAGCTTGGTTCCGGCAAGGCCGACTTTACCACCGCCAAGAAGGTGGCCAAGGAACTTGTGGAAGCCCGCAAGGGTTAAGAGTTGGTAGAACGTCGACGACCATAGGGAGGTATATGAACAAGAATGGCTTGGCAGTAGTTCGAACCGGCAGACTGGTGGCCGCCTTCAACGGCGTGCTGGGAATGCTGTTCCTTTTGCTGAACCGCGTGCTTGGTGCAGTGCTTGAAATGGCGAACAACGCCGTGGGCATGGGCCTTGCCCGTTACAATAACTTCACCGGCCGATTTGCCGCCGACAACTTCGAAGAAGATAAGCAGCTCCTTAGTTTGCTGAAGGAAGCCAAGGAACTGCTCCCCATGGCGGACACGGCGCTGACCATTCTCATGTTCCTGAGCGTCGTCTTCATCGTGATTGCCGTGGTGGGCCTGGTGATGCCCCGAAATTTCGTCCACGTTCTTGTGGGCCTTCGCCTTTTGGAATGGTCCAAGGGGGGGGAAGGCCGGGGCAAAGGCGGCAAGAATAGCTCCCTCAGCCCTACGCAGAAGAAGATATTTCTCGGCGGGGTAGGTGGCGTCGTTGTTCTGCTGTTTGCCTGCGTTGGAATTTCCAGTTGCATGGAAGAAGCCGAAGTCCAGAAGAAGAAGAACTATGTTGCAGAAATGCAAGAGCAGGCGATGGTGTACATCAACGCACAGAAGGATTTCTATGCAAAGAACCAGAGGATTGGCGGCCCGAAGAGTTTGCAGTTGCCTGACAGCCTGGAAACGGAAGCCTTTGTACTGAAGGTCACCGGCAGCCGTTTTTCTGCAGTGTCCAAGGTTCAGATCGACAGTTGCGCAGCCGGAGCCAAGTGGCAGATTTCCTCCAGCGTCAAGGGCTTTTTCACACAGGAATTGCAGCTTTACAGGCAACCGCCCAAGGACCCTCATTGCGCTGCACTGACCCCCGACTTCAAGAACCTTGGCCGCGTAAAACCCAAAACACAGCCTTAACACATCTTTGATCGAATTTTAGAAGCCGACGGTTTGAATCGCCGGCTTTTTTACATATATTAGGAACATCAAAAGGGATGTGATATGGGTAAAATTTTCAATTCCGGTATAAGTATCGGTTTTTCTGTTTTCGCTTTCTTGGGTGCGGCTTTTTCTGTAAACGCTGCCACCTACAAACCGGTCTGTGTTTCTGCAGGCCATACGCTGCTTGCAAATTCTGAACATTTCGAAATCTGCAAAAAGGCTAAGCACGACGACGGTACAGCCAACAATGCAACTTTGGATGCGACCGTTGCGCAGAATGCCTTGAAGACACTTGAGAACATCTTTTCGGTGTACCACGATTCCATGCAATGGATGTACCCGCAGCCCAGCAACGCCAACGAAAAGTTGAAGAGCGTGGCCTACATCTTTGAAGATTCCAAGATGGGAGCCCTTTACGGCGGTGCCAACACCGAAGCCTGCGTCAAGAATGCTGCGGGGAAGGACGAATGCTCTCCGGGCCTTTGGCTTGGTTCTGGAGCCTTCAAGGACCTGTGGGGCCTGGCTCACGAATACGCCCACGGCTTGCAAAGTGTTGCCGGATGGATGGGCAGTAACGCTACCGCAGGCTGGATCTGCGAATCCCACGCCAACTGGATGGCCCATCAGGTGAATCCCACCGACGCCCATTACTGCTCCGAGGCGCTGATCAATTTCCCGTACCTTTATTACGGCAGTTCCCGCGACCGCTATTGCAACTGGCAGTTCATGGAACACCTGAAAGAAGAATTCGGCGGCGGCTGGAAGGGCGTGCAGGCCGTCAATCGCATGTGGATGAACAAGATTAACGAAGGGGAGGCTGGTTACGACACCCAGACGCCTTTCGACGCCATGATCGGCGCCTACGACTGGACTTATACGGATTTGACTCAACAGCTGGGCAAGTTCGCCATGAAGAACGCCACCCTGGAATACGCCGGCGCAAAGAAGCAGCTCTACAAGAAGACCTGGGGCGATTACGAGTTCTCTACCCGTCGCACTGTAGGTAACGGCGATATCTACCGCAGGCACAGCCGCGTGACCATGCTGAACAAAGTCGAAATTATTTGCGCTGATACTTTAGGAAGCGAAGGACAAGATTGTTCCAATACAGGAATTCATTATGAAGTTCCCAGTTACTGGGCTCCCCAACGATTCGGCTACAACATCGTTCGCCTCTATCCCGAATCCGCAGGAAAGGTCACCGTGAAATTCCGCGGTAATGTACAAACCAAGGCAGCCCAAAGCTACGGCTGCAAGGGCAACGAAACCTACTGGGAATGGTCTGCAGCCTCCAATAGCTGGGTGCAGAAAAATCGCTGTAACCTGACTCCCGAAACCATGCCCGATCCTGGCTCCAGCTGGACCGTTGGCCTGGTGGCGGAAGGTGCCGACGGCACGCCCCGCTATAGCGAAATGAAATCCGGGACCGCATTCAACCTGGACATTGAAACCAAGGCCGACGATAAGGCCCTGTGGCTTACCGTGACTGCCACGCCCAAGGATTTGTACACCGTTACCTGGGACCAGTTCTACTACAGCATTTACCGCTATCCTTACATGATCCGCGTGGAAAACGGCAAGCCCGAAGGCTATACCAAGGATTTCTGGACTCCTGCTGGCTACAACGCCGCCACCCAAACTGCAAACGGTTACAACCGCCATAAAAACGGGGGAGGCTGGGTCAGCACCAAGGCTACCGTGGCATCTACCGCCTACGTAGGCCCCGAAGCTATGGTATTGGGCGGAACCGTTAGCGGAAGCGCCCGAATCGAAGGCCGAGCCCTCGTTACCGGCGGCACCATCACCGACGACGCAGTTCTTGAAGACGATGCCTGGCTCGTGAGCGGAACAATCAAGGGCAAAGCAAAGGTAGGCGCACTTTCCATTATCGTGAACAGCACCATTGCCGATAACGCACAAGTTTACGGAGTTATGTGGGCCGTGGCCGATAAGAAATTGAGCGGTACCGCACAGCTCCGCGGCGACCTGGAAAACAACTTCTCCAAGGAATTGACCCAGGGCGTGTTCTACGGCATGGTAGATGACGGAATGCTGAATGACGCCATGTACGGCGCAAACTTCACGGAAGCACCCCAGGAAGCAACTCCCGATTTCAGCTACTCCATGTGGTACTCCATCGACGAAGACAAGGTCAGTGGCGGAGATGTTCCCCCCGCAAGCATTGTCGAAAAGAAGTTGCCATACAGAACTTCTCCAGCCCTTCGAAAAGACGGCGTAAAGTTCGATGCCTTGGGCCGCGGAATCCCCGCCAACCACCGCAAAGCAGCAAAGTTCCTGAAGCTGTTCTAGGAACCTCTTTCCAAAGAATTACTTCTTTAACTTAGCCAGCAGCGTAATCACAGCAGACACGGCGAGGGATGTAATGGTGGGGCCCACAGGGGAGCCTCCTGCCACCTGGTAAACGATGAAGCCAGCAAGCCATGCCACAAGATTCAAGGCCCAGAACCACTTCTTGTTCAGGTGTTCCTTCACGGCAAAGAATGCTACCAGAAGCACCGCTGCCATAGGGGCGAACACAGATGCAATCAGGTAAAGGAAGTGGATGTAGTGATCCACGATTCCAGAGATAGCGAGCACGGTGCTGAGGGCACAAACCACAACACCAACGGCCTTCGGATTCAGTTTGCCGTAGATGGACTTTGCAGATTCGCCGGCGGAGTTTGCAGCAAGGAAGTTGGTGGTCACAGTAGAAAGTACCACGATGATCACGCCCGGAATACCAAGGCCAGCCAAAAGGATTGCACCTGCGATATCGCTACCGGTACCTGCAATTTGAATACCCACGAAATACATCCAGAAACTTGCTAGAGTATAGACCGCAGCAGAAACCGCCGTAGCCTTGAAAGGCTTTTCCACATCCTTGGTGTAGTCGGAAATTACCGGCAGCCAGGAGAGGGGCATGGCGATGGAAATCTCGAAAATCTGCCAGAAGGTGAGAGCCTCGTGGGCGGAACCTGCGGCACCCTGAGCCCCTGCGGCATCAGTGACCCCGGCACCAACGACCATGGCACCGAACAACTTAACGGTCAGCACAGCCAGCAACACTGCCAATAGGGACATGGTCACCATGGAAATCTTGGAGGCGTTCTTAAGACCAATGAAAATCCACACAGCAATCAGCACAGCCAAAAGTACGCAAACAACAGGCATGGAGAGCGGCACATTCAATCCACCCAAAGCCATGGCCCCCTGGGCATTCAGCACAGCAATCCAACCCACCAGCTGAAGCAAGTTCAAGGAAGCGAAAAACTTGGAACCGTACTTACCGTAAGTGGAAACCGTAGTCTCCATGGCGTTCAGGCGAACCTTGGCACCGATAAGGCCCACGGCAAAAAGCATAAGGCCACCCAGCACATGACCGAGAATCAAGGGCAGCCAAATTCCGCCGGCAGGGGAGGCCACGCCAATTTCAAGACCAGCCTCGATTTCAGAAACAGAAACCGCAACGCCAAACCAAATCAAAGCATTGGTCAAAAGATTGGTACGCTTTTCCATGAGAACCTCGCAGTGTTTCAGCAGTGTTATTTTCGCGCCTAAATATAAAAAAGCCCCGCAAGCATAAACTTGCAGGACTTGATTGCTAGATCCTTCGCCAGCTCAAGAAACGCGTTCTCGAACCTCGAGCCTGGAACCTTGCGCTTCGCGCCTATTAGCCTTCAACCTTCGGGAGCTGAGCAAGGCTCTTAGCCAGGTCTTCGTCGGTCGGAATGTAGTCGTTCATTTCACCGTCGTTGAACTTCTGGTAAGCAACCATGTCGAAGTAGCCGGTACCAGTCAGGCCGAACAGAATGTTCTTGGCTTCGCCGGTTTCCTTGCAGCGGAGAGCTTCGTCGATGGTAGCGCGGATAGCGTGGCTGGATTCCGGAGCCGGGAGGATACCTTCGGTCTGGGCAAACAGCTTGGCAGCTTCGAACACCTTGGTCTGTTCCACGGAAGCAGCGCGCATGAGGCCCTGATCGTAGAGTTCAGAAAGGATGGAGCTCATGCCGTGGTAGCGGAGGCCACCGGCGTGGTTTGCAGACGGAATGAAGCCGGAACCGAGGGTGTACATCTTGGCCAGCGGGCAGACCTTACCAGTGTCGCAGAAGTCGTAGGCGTACTTACCGCGGGTAAGGCTGGGGCAGCTTGCAGGTTCGATAGCCAGAATATCGTAGTCAGCTTCGCCACGGAGCTTTTCACCCATGAACGGGGAAATCAAACCACCCAGGTTGGAACCACCACCTGCGCAGCCGATGATCATGTCGGGCTTGACGCCGATCTTCTTGAATGCAGCCTGGGCTTCCAGGCCGATCACGGACTGGTGCAGCAGAACCTGGTTCAGCACAGAACCCAGAACATAGCGGTAGCCTTCCTGAGTCACAGCAGCTTCAACAGCTTCGGAAATGGCGCAGCCGAGAGAACCGGTGGTGCCCGGGAATTCTTCGTTGATCTTGCGGCCAACATTGGTGTTCATGGAAGGAGACGGGGTGACGGAAGCACCGTAGGTGCGCATCACTTCGCGGCGGAAGGGCTTCTGTTCGTAGGAGCACTTCACCATGTAAACCTGGCAGTCGATGCCGAAGAAGGCAGAAGCCATGGAAAGAGCGGTACCCCACTGGCCTGCACCAGTTTCGGTGGTCACACCCTTGAGGCCCTGCTGCTTGGCGTAGTAGGCCTGGGCGATAGCGGAGTTCAGCTTGTGGCTACCGCTGGTGTTGTTACCTTCAAACTTATAGTAGATGTGGGCCGGAGTGCCGAGAGCCTGTTCCAGGAAGTAGGCACGAACCAGCGGAGACGGACGGTACATTCTGTAGAACGTACGGATGTCTTCGGGAATTTCGATGTACGGAGTGTCGTTGTCCAATTCCTGCTTCACCAGTTCGGAGCAGAAAACTCCTTCAAGTTCGGCGGCGGTCATGGGCTTGCCGGTACCCGGGTTCAGAAGCGGTGCCGGCTTCTTCTTCATATCGGCACGGACATTGTACCATGCCTTCGGAAGTTCATTTTCTTCGAGATAGACCTTGCAGGGGCCGTCAAGCTTGAGGGAGGAGCAATTACGCATATTAGTCCTTTTTATGGTTTAAAATTAACGCATATAATCTACACAAAAAATGAAGGATTATCAATCTTATTTTTATCTAAAAACCTTGACTTTGTGTGTGTTCTTGGTTTCGAGGCGTTTTCCGTTCAAGTCGTACATTAAATTGTGACCTGGATTACGCAGTTCCTGCTTGACGGGCCTGCCGATGGATTGGGTTTCCTGCTTGCGGATGGTAACGCCCAGGGCTGTAAATTCCAGAGTGTAGCTGCCGTCGGCGGCGGGGGAGATTTCCTTATCGTTCTGGACCAGCACAATCTTGTCGGTGGCGGCAAAGCCCGATTCCTTCAGGAACTCTTCGGTAAGCTTGACTTTCAGGGGAATGCTCTTGGGCAAATGCTGGTGGGGCAGTTCCCAGCTGACCTTGTAGCTGTCGCCATCGGCCTTGGCCTCGGCCTTATCCAAAGTAAAATGAGCCATGTGGTAGGCACCAACGGTGCTGAAGGGCGCAGTCCACAAGTCGTTTTTAATGGCCCGCTGGAAGGCGCTCTTGATTTCTTCGGGGGTCATGCTCATGCCGCCTTCGTTGGAGACGCCATGGTTCAAAAGCACAAGCCAGGAGCCGCCCTTCACCTGAACTTCCCAGGGATTGGCTCCGGCAAAATTCCCGATGTAGGCGGCAGTATCCAACGCGCCCAAAAGTTCATCGGCGGCGGTGGCAGAGGAATTCCACACGCGAGAAGCCATGCCTAGCCACTTGGGTTCCACATCCCAGTCGTTGCGGCCATGCCAGCCGCAGTCGCGGTTAATAAAATGACGCTTGTCGATTTCGCCAGAAACGGTTTCGTTGTTGGCACAGAATGGCGTTGCCACGGCGGTCACGTTAACCTCAGCCCCGTTTTCGGCCATGACCTCTTCGATTTCAGTGGCAAAGTCCGTGATCTCGGATTTCAGCTTGTCTGCGCTCTGGTCGGGGAGCTGCAAGTGCCCGTCGGTGTGGTTTCCGATTTCGTTACCCATCTTGGCCAGGTTTGCAAAGCCCGCACCGTTTCGGTGGAGGTTGTTTCCGCCCATGTTAGAAAGGAAGAACGTGACCCTCACCTCGGGCATATCTTGCAGAATGGGGGTGAGGTTCTTGATCTGATCTTCCATGGCATCGTCAAAGGTGAAGCTTGCGGCACCCACATGCCCGTTCCATGGAACCGTGGCAAAAGGTGTTGCTGCCATTGCATAAGCGGCAAGACCGCTAAAGGCCAAAGCAAAAACTGAAATCGACATGAAACTCATGTATGGAATAATATATAAGTGAGCGGGGAGCTTTATTAACTTTTACAGCAGGCCGTGTTGTTTAAGGATTGCGGCGTATTTGTCGGCACGGGCTTTTTCTGCTTCCAGTTCCAGCCTGTTGGCAGCAAGCTCCTGTTTATTCGCCGCAAGCTCTTGCCTGTTGGCTTCAATGACCTGCTTATTTGCCGCGATTTGTTCTTCCTGCTGTTTGATCAGCTCTTCGGTGTACTTGCGGGTAGAAATCGCGTCAAGCCTACGGCGTTCTTCCATTTCCTTGCGGTAGGCTTCGATTTGGTCTGCGCTGAATGCCATAAGGTCCTCGTACACATCTTCAAAAGGTTCAACCCGGGTGGGTTCCGCGATAAATTTACACAAATCCAGAAGGTTTTGCAAGTACTTGTTACCGTGTCCCGCATCCTCGCGGATTGCCTGCTCCAAGTAATTCAGCTGAATAATGCACCAGTGCATGGTGTCGAATTTGAACATGCGATTTTCCTGCGCGGAAATATCCAAATTCAGGAGCCAGGATGTATGCGGGAAAATGCAATCCTGCGAAATGATGATCTGATAGCATTTATTTAGTTCCTTATATTTAGCGCCCTTGACCGCCTGGGAGGCATAGAGCTTGGCTCCATAATACGAAAGCCGCTTGGCGTAATCGTCCTTTTCGGTCCATAGCTGGACTTCTACATCGGCCTCGTCGCCATCGTCCATGACCACGCGCACATCAAAGCGGGATGTCTTTTCGGTATTGGGCTGTGCGGACGCGAAAATTTCTGTAGCTAGAGGCTCCGCCTTTTTCAGCTTTTTGCCAATGAGCGTAGACATCAGCTGCCGCAAGTTTTCCCGGGATTTTGGGTTGTCGCGGGTATATACATACTTGAAGGCGCAATCCGCCAACAGCGAGGCGATTTCTGTTTTTTGAGAGGGCATATTATCTCCTATAAGAAAAAAACACTTGATTAACTCAAGTGTTCAGGAGACGATTCGTAACGCTCGGGATGTAATGTAACTAAACCACCTGTTTTGTAAAGGGCGAAAATGTAAAAGAACTGTAAATTCAGTTGACAAGGCTATCGTGGATGATTACGGCTTGAGGCTGTTCAGGTCAAAGAACATAGGAACGACCATTTCCTTGTATTGCCTGCTCAGTTTTGATGGAATATAAAGAACCTATTCCGCATTTCCGTAGATCCATGTCCACAAAAAGGTAGTCGATTTGTATAGAAGGGAAGGAGTGTTTGGAATGTGTTTTCGTTGACAGGTTCTATTTGTAGGCGATTACTCATCTCGTGTAATTGGGCAGTTTGACTTCGACTTCCTTCAGCGTTGTTTTTGGCATGCTGTCGGAATGAATACGTTCTACCGCTTCACGATTGGTAATTTTGTTCTGCTGTCGGTTAAGCATTTCGCTAATGGGCTTCATGTCAATACCTCGCTATAAACGGTCTGATGTTTGAATGTAAGAAAGCAGAGGTAACACAATTCTGCACCTAAAATATACTCTCTTGAGCAGCTGCTGTCAAGGAAGTTTTTTGTCGCCCCACAAGCGACCCTGCGGCACTCGGGAATGGGTATCTTTGAATCAAAAAGGAGGTCCTGATGGAACCAGATAGACTGAACACGCAAAAGCCCAAGGGGCGTACTGTCTTTGAATACAGCAGGGCAGGAGGCTTCCCCTGCAGAAAGGAGGGCTACCTCATTTGCTTATCGTAATTCTGACACGGCGCTTTGTGCGGAAAGGACTTTTACTCTAGAGCCCAAAAAATCCTTCAAATTTTCTGTTACCAGATAATCTACGTGTTCTTTTTCTGCACATTGAATCTGTAGTCCATCTTCAAGATCTTTGTTGTTGGGATCATGAATAACCGCAGAAAACATGTTGGCATATTCAGGGATAATGTTGAACCGATCGATTATAAGACTCAGGAAGCTCTTTCTATCATCTACAGAAAAATGCTTTCTAGTGATGTAGAATACGTCGGTAAGAGAATGAGAACTTACATATCCCTTGATTTTTCCTTGTAGGCACCGTTTTATCAATGTAGCAGAGTCTTCGTGACAGGAATTTGTTGATATGAGCCAGTTGACAAGGATATTTGTGTCAAAGAAAACTTTTTTCATACGCCATACCTCTCGTCAAGATAAGCATTCATTTCTTCACGGCAGTCCAGCTTTGCTGAGGATTTAATACAACCATTGAATTTCTCAAACAGCTGCATAACCGCATTGTCATCTAGAGCCTTCTTCGGGGAAGACCTTAAAGAGTCCAAGATAATGGCGACAACTTGAAGTTTGTCGTCATCACAAAGCGCGTCCACTTCGGATACAAAATGTTTTAATTGCGCATTGGACATGACCTGAATGTTCCATTGACGAGAAAGTACGATTTCTTCTTGTTGCAATTTGATTTTCCTTCCGTTTTACAAGCGTTCAAAAAAAACGGTTTTACTTTGGTTGGTTGTTGAAAATATACTCTCTTGTGCAGCAGCTGTCAAGGAAGTTTTTTGTCGCCCCACAAGCGACCCTGCGGCACTCGGGAGTGGTTATCTTTAAATCAAAAAGGAGACCATGATGGAACCAGATAGACTGAACACGCAAAAGCCCAAGGGGCGTACTGTCTTTGAATACAGCAGGGCAGGAGGCTTCCCCTGCAGAAAGGAGGGCTACCTTCTGTACTTTGACGGACGCGTCTACACCGTATTCCAAACCTTTGGCTATACCCCATGCGTGGATAATCCTCGCGACGAGGCGGAACATTACCACCTGATTGCAACCTGCAAGCCCCTGGCCGATGAGGTAAAGAAATTTATCAAGGATAATAAGACGCGCATAGACGCACTGCCTGCGAAAATGCCGTGCAATTATGGAGTTCTTGACGGCTCGACGGATTACTACAAGTTCCTGGGCAAGAAAGCTAGCGGGTACATGATTCCCCCTCGAGGGGCCGGGGAGGTCCTTCGTGCCCTACACGCCGTTATCATCGCCATATTCCGCAGGAACGGCGTGGATTTGGGGGAGGAATAGGGCGTTTTCCGTCTTATGTCATCCCCGGCTACCTTTTAAAAGACCGTGCTGTAATTGGCCGCCATATTCGAAATGCCATTCAGGAAGGGGAAATTGATCCCAAAGTGGTATGTGCAAAATTTGCACGTATGGGTGGATTTTATTAGGAAGTTGGAGTACTACTTTCTCTTTAATGGTTACTGATGTCGCCAAAGTTTGCCCATTAGCTCAGCCTTGTTTTAAAGAACGCTTCCATGGATTCGTTTGAAATAACGCAGCCCCTTCCTACCTCGGAATTGCACCAGGGAGGTTCAGAGTGTGTCATTTCGACCAGTTTTGTTGCGGAGAACTGGTTGTAAACGTCGAAAACGTTATTAAACAAGGTGGCTTCGTCTTCACTCAAGTCGAAGATTTCGTTTTCTGCGGGTTCGATACCGCTAGAACCTTTGTCGGAAAAATGTTCGTAAACAGCGGGGACAACTGGGCCGTACATCCATGCTTCGATACTCTCGTTGAAGAGGGGTGTGCCGAAGGCGGCAAGATGAAAGCCCTGCTCGTAGTAAAGCATCTTCTGCAATTTAAGGTTGGTCATGAGCTCTTGCGAGTGAGACTGATCCTTAAACTTTGTCAGTAGAAGTTGGGCGATGTGTATTGCTGGATAAGACATTTGACCTCCGAAATTTTGCTTTAAGTGCGCAGCCGAGAGGCTTTACCCCTCTCAGAGGTCCTGTAGAAATGCAATTGCACGTTCTGACGGCTCGTCGATGCATAAAATTTATACATATAAGCACTAGTTGTCAAGGCTGTCGTTGAAATTTCAGTGCGTTGTTTTGAACATTGTGCCGCAGCTGTCAAGGAAGTTTTTTGTCGCCACGCAAGCGACCTTGCGGCACTCGGGAGTGGTTATCTTTAAATCAAAAAGGAGACCATGATGAAACCAGATAGACTGAACACGCAAAAGCCCAAGGGGCGTACTGTCTTTGAATACAGCAGGGCAGGAGGCTTCCCCTGCAGAAAGGAGGGCTACCTTCTGTACTTTGACGGACGCGTCTACACCGTATTCCAAACCTTTGGCTATACCCCATGCGTGGATAATCCTCGCGACGAGGCGGAACATTACCACCTGATTGCAACCTGCAAGCCCCTGGCCGATGAGGTAAAGAAATTTATCAAGGATAATAAGGCGCGCATCGACGCACTGCCTGCGAAAATGCCGTGCAATTATGGAATTCTTGACGGCTCGAAGGATTACTACAAGTTCCTAAGCAAGAAAACAAGTGGATATATGATTCCCCCTCGAGGGGCCGGCGAGGTCCTTCGTGCCCTACATGACGGAATCATCGCCTTATTCCGCAGGAACGGCGTGGAATTGGGGGAGGAATAGGGCGTTTTCCGTCTTATGTCATCCCCGGCTACCTTTTGCATGTCATCCCCGCGAAGGCGGGGATCTCCTTTTACGAATTATAATTGGTTTTACAAAACCTTTACCTAAGCGCCCTTGCCAATATTCTTGAATAAGCTACTATTCCTCCCGAGCGTTACGGATAGTCTCCTGAACACCTGATGGAAAATCAGGTGTTTTTGTTTTGCAAAAAAATGGTTCAAAATTCAATGGGGAAACTATGCCCTTTTGAAAATTGAACTCAAGAAAACATCTCATGTGCAAAATTTGCACATACCACTCCAGGCCCGAAGAAAAGGAAATAATGGTGGACGTTATCGTGAATTGTTTGTAAGGAGTTTGAAGGATGAAGTATTATTTTATAAGTGACCTGCATGTTGATTTCTACAGCCCCATGACCCGCTCCAGGGAGCCGCTGCAGAATGCCTTTGAACAGATCTATGAGCGGAACTTCTTGCCAGCCGATGCCTGCTGCATTGCGGGGGATATCGCCAACGATTACTTTACGTATGTGGAGTTTTTGAAGTTCATCGCCACGAAATATGCCAAGGTGTATTTGTGCTTTGGCAATCACGACATCATTACAGAGAAAAAGTCTCACTACGGCAAGGACCGTGATTTTTTGACTTCCGAAGAAAAAATTGAATTCTTCTGTAACGAGGCGACAAAAATTCAGAATGTGCATCTGCTTGAAAATCGTGTTGCAGACGGCGTTGCCGGTTGCATGGGCATGAGTGACTTTGAATATAAGCATGTTCCTGGGGCGACTGCGACGCAGAATAAAATGCTTTGGAAATTCTGCTGGTTTGATGGCCGCCATTGGAATTACAAGGGTAACTTTTCTTATATTTCCCTCATATAAACAATCAAGGTACGCATATCGTTCATACGAGCAATGGAAAAGAAAAAGTTTGAACTAGACTTTGACGAATACATTCGTCATACAGAACCAAGTCGGCATGAAATGTCTTCTGCCTGGTCCGCGGCAATTGGCTTGCAGCAGGTCGATGGGCTAACTCCTTCCAAGTACCTTTTTGAGACTGCCCGCCGTAACATCGATGGCGACATTACCATTGACGAAGCTCAGAAACTGATCAACAGTTATTACGAGTTAAAGACTGAACGGAATGACGACGAAGATGATGCCGAAGAGGCTGACAAGGTTTCTGCACGCATCGCAAAAATTCTCAGCGAAAAGTCTTTCAATTTCTCGCCCTCGTACCTGATTGCAATTCACGGAAAACTATTCCAGGGAATCTATAAGTTTGCCGGAAAAATCCGAGACTACGACATTTCTAAAAAGGAATGGGTTCTGAACGGGGCGTCCGTAATGTACGGGGCAGCCTTTGAACTGAAGATGGCCCTGGATTACGACTTTGAGCAGGAACGCAATTTTATCTATGGAGGCTTATCCATGGACCAAATTGTGGAACACCTGGCCTACTTTGTTTCGAGACTGTGGCAAATCCATGCCTTTGGCGAAGGCAATACGAGAACGACTGCTGTATTTACCATCAAGTACTTGCGTTCCTTGGGCTTCAAGGTTTCTAACGACATTTTTGCGAAGAACTCCTGGTATTTCAGAAACGCCCTGGTCCGCGCCAACTATAAGAATCTGCAGAAGGGAATCGATAAAAATCCTGAATTCTTGGAAAAATTCTTCCGAAATATGCTCATGGGCGAACATAATGAACTGAAAAATCGGTTCATGCATGTGGATTTTAAAGGTCAAAAACCAACAATTGACTTCAAAAAACCAACAATTAGTGTTGAAAAACCAACAATTGATGCTAAAAAGGCAAAGATTGAACTAGCTGTGGAAGAATCCTCGTTTAATAAGACCGCCAAAGAAAATTTGGTGAAGTTTATACGGGGAATAGAACTTGATGAAATTTTTGGACATTCTAGGGTCATGGAAGTTGTTGGTTGCGGAGCCTCATCGGCGTCGGCTGCCTTGAAAAAATTGCAAGCCCTCGATTTGATAGAACCTGTTGTGGGCCACGGCAAGGGAAAGTACCGCTTTAAGGAATAGGGCATTCCCATACCGGGCTTCCATCTCCCTCTAAAGGAGACCATGATGGGTAGTTATCAACTTCAAGATCGGGCCATGCTTTACCAAGGGCGAGAAGAACTAGCGAAGTCTTTTTACTATCAATGGGGAACTCAATGCGCAAAGTCTGACGCAGTTCGAAACCCTTGAATACTTCTTTCCAAGTATTTTTTTTCACGGACTGATTCAAACTTCTTGCGAATCTTGAAATCAACTATGTGGACCGTTTCTGCCGCTATCTCTTGGCAAACACCAAGATACCCTTGGAACAGCGCATAGCCTTCGCCAAAAAGCATTCTGTCGGGAATCACCCCATACACAAGAAGCTTTGTTTGTCTGAAAAAAATAGACTTACTTTTTGTAGACAAAATCGTTTTTTTTTTCTTACATTTAACGCGTGATTTTTTTTAAAGGAGTGAGTATGAGTGCTCAATTTGGTAAATATGCAGTAGTTGCATCTGCTGTTATTTTGGGATTGTCTGCTTGCGGAGATGAATCTACCGTATCTGACGGAGGATCTAACGTCTCGATTTTTGACGAGAAGCTTGGTGAATGCAGCGAAAGCAACCAGGGCGCAATGGCCTATGTGACTGATTCCGCTGCCCTGTATTTCTGTGCTGATGGGGAATGGGTTCCCCTGAAGGGCCAGGATGGCGAAGACGGCAAGGATGGTAAGGACGGCGAAAACGGCAAGGATGGTAAGGACGGCAAGAAAGGTGACAAGGGTGATAAGGGCGACAATGGCGACAATGGCGACAACGGCACCAGCTGTACAGCCGAAATCATTAATGAAGGCATCGAAGTTAGCTGCGATGGCGAAGTCCTAGACACCCTCAGGAACGGCAAGAGCGCCTTCGAACTGGCTGAATCCGAATTGTCCTTGGAAGACTGGCTTGCCAGCCTGAAGGGTGATAAGGGCGACAAGGGCGACAACGGTACCAGCTGCAGCATCAGTGACAAAGGCAATGGTGTCGTGAAACTTATCTGCGGTGACAATTACGTCACTCTCAAAGAGCCCTTGTGCGGAAGCACTCCCTATGATCCGGAAAAATGGATTTGCTTTGGCGACGGTGAACTTATTCAAAATACTGCCTCCAGCACAGCAACCTCCAGCGCGGCCGCTCCGATAACCTCCAGCGCATCCTATTCTAGCGAAGCTGCTCCTAGCTCCAGCGCATCCTATTCTAGCGAAGCTGCTCCTAGCTCTAGCGCATCTGTTCCGAGCTCCAGCGCTGCCCCCTGTGAAGAGACTGTTAAGGGTACCTATACCGATACTCGCGATGATCATGAGTACAAGACTGTGACCATCGGTGATCGGACATGGTTTGCTGAAAACATTCAATATCCTGCTTCTTCCGTCAATACAAAAGTACATACTAACGGTGGACAACGGCTTTATTACGGTGCAAATGGTGTTTGCCCTGAGGGTTGGCGTTTGCCGTCGAAGGCTGATTTTGAGGATCTAATCGCTCGTGCCACATGTGGGGGAACCGGCGATCCGTCCGAAGTTTTGAGATCCACGACATGGGACGGAACTGATGAACTGGGATTCAGTGTCGTTCCCACAGGTAATTGTGGATCGTCCGATTGTTGGAATCCTGACAAGTATACGGCATTCTGGACGGCTGATTTGCTGTCATTAATTGGGTCAACAAGTACGTATTCCACCTTGGCTTTTGACTATGCTGATGATGACCCTAATAAAGGAAAAATGTCTTTTACTGAAACTAAGACAGCTTATGCAATATCCATCCGTTGCGTAAAGGATAAAGAATAACTGTTTAATTCTCAAAAGCCCGCTGGTTTTTAGTGCCGGCGGGCTTTTTTTAATGTCATCTTTTTTCATGGGTTCTTGTTCCTTTAATTCCGCTATTTGACCTATATCGCCCGCAGCGCCCGTGAAGATGCCGAAAAGTTCACGGCAGAAACCAAGGGCAAGTGTTTCGGCGACTTCGAAATTCCCAAGAGCGACCTGGAAGAAGACTGGGAATACGAGAAGGAATGTGAGGAAGGGGAGGAATAGGGCGTACCCCTCCTAAGTTTTTTTTACAATAATATGACGTTCGAACAAATTTTTCCTGCGTGTTAATAGTAGGCAGCCTTTTAACATGGAGGAAAAATGGATAAATACAAGCCGCTATATCCGCTTTGATGTTTTGGTGAAGGAGGATGGAGTCAAGGGTGTAGGTCGGGTCTTTGACCTGGAAATCTTCCTTTGCCCTAGGGATATTTTCAATCAGAATCGACCGATTTACGAATTTGAGAATCGTGAAAAATATGATCATAACTTGACTTTAGGTCGCCCGAGGACGGCCTTTTTTTGTCGCCATACAAGCGACCACGCGGCACTCGGGAATGGGTATCTTTGAATTAAAAGGAGGCTATCGTGGATGATTATAGCTTGAGGCTGTTCAGGTCAAAGAACATGGGAACGACCATTTCTTTGTCGTCGCAGAAGGTGCCATCATTTAAAGCTTGCTCAATATCTAGTTCGTCATCGCAGTCTGCAAAAACAAAATCATTCTTTTTATAAAATCTTATAGCCTGCTCAGTTTTGATGGAATTCAAGTATATGAAACGGAAAGCCTCAAATTGAAAACGTCTATCAAGGGATTGTTTCTTTATCCAGTTTAAAATGAAAGAACCTACTCCGCATTTCCGTAGATCCATGTCCACAAAAAGGTAGTCGATTTGTATAGAAGGGAAGGAGTCCCAAGAAGCAGGATCCTTACCTTTGCGGTATTGGGCAGGGACGCACAATGTTGATGCGGCTAGGGTGAAAAATGCAATCGGGCTTTCATTTTCAGCATCAATACATGCAAATGCATTGAAAGAACCGCTCTTTTGTAAATTCAAAAGTTCGCGATTTCCTTCGCTTGACTTCAAAACCAAACGGTCAAAATTCCAGGAACAGTCAAAAAGACTATGGAAATCATTGACTTTAGGGCTGGAAAAACAGCCTCGGACATCTATGGTTTTGAATGTGTTTTCGTTGACAGGTTCTATTTGTAGACGATTACTCATCTCGTGTAATTGGGCAGTTTGACTTCGACTTCCTTCAGCGTTGTTTTTGGCATGCTGTCGGAATGAATACGTTCTACCGCTTCACGATTGGTAATTTTGTTCTGCTGTCGGTTAAGCATTTCGCTAATGGGCTTCATGTCAATACCTCGCTATAAACGGTCTGATGTTTGAATGTAAGAAAGCAGAGGTAACACAATTCTGCACCTAAAATATACTCTCTTGAGCAGTAACTGTCAAGGACATTTTTTGTCGCTTTCTAGGCGACCTTGCGACCTACCCGAAAGGTTATCTTTATGTTCATGAGGAGGCCCTAATGGAAGCCAGAAATCTGCAATTCTGTCTTTACTACAAGGGGGAGGAGGAATGTCCTTACGACCGCAAGTCCCCGGATTACGACAACGACGCCGGATTCGCCTGGATGTCGGAAGCCATTTGCTGCAAGGCCGACGACATGGACGTTGATCGATTCCTGGACTTTATCTGCGCGCACATGGGCAAGTGGGACCCCTACGACTATGTGGACCGATTCAGCCGCTATCTCTTGGCAAACACCAAGATACCCTTGGAACAGCGCATTGCCTTCGCCAAAAAGCATTTTGTCAGGAATCACCCCATACACAAGAAACTGAAGGCTTTGATGCAACCCAAAAAGCCTATTACAAAAAAGACGCGGCCTTGACGACTTCATTTTTAAATTATATTGCCTATATAATACATTCCCACTTGGGTGAATGTTTTTTAGAGTTAGGTAAATATGGCTGGTTTTAACGAATGCACTAGAGTTCAGGTTCCTGCGGCACTCCATTTGTGCCGTTTGGGGTACACTTATTTTGCTGAATACGGCGAAGGAACTCCAGTAGGCAAACTTGATAAGAATAATAACGTTCTTACCGATGAATTCCTTAAGGCTCTTGCTCGTTTGAACCCGGATCAAAAGCCTCATGATCTTCAAATTTTTGCAAAGTTTGCTTTGAGTAAGCTTGGAAGTGACGACCTTGGTCGAGAATTTTACCAAGTTCTCTCTTCTAATTCAGGAATCAAGCTGATTGACTTTGAAAATCCAGAAAATAATAGTTGGCTTGTCACTACAGAACTTACTTGCGAAAATCAGGAAACAGGGGACAGTTTCCGTCCTGATGTCACCTGTTTTGTGAATGGATTACCCTTGGCTTTTATAGAGGTAAAAAAGCCGAATAATGCAGAAGGTGTTGTTGCTGAGCAAAATCGCACTAACCAAAAGCGCTTGCCTAACAAAAGCTTTAGACGTTTTCTAAACATCACCCAGTTGATGATTTTTAGTAACAACCAGGAATACGATAATACCAACCGAGTTCCTGTTCAGGGCGCATTTTATGCATGCATTGGCAAAGAAAAAGCTTTTTTCAATGTATTCCGCGAAGAAGATGAAAAGTTTGGACCCAAGTATCCATATCAAGATGTTTCAGAAGATACTGAAAAACTGATTCTTAAGCATAGAAATTGCCTTTCTCTCAAGTGCCATCCTGAGTATGTCACAAACTGCAAGGTGACTACTCCTACAAACCGAATTCTGACTTCGCTGCTGAGTAGGGAACGTTTCTTGTTCTTACTTCGCTATGGCTTCGCCTATGTGGAAAAGACTATCGAAAAAGAAAATGGCGAAAAGATTAAGGTTCTAGAAAAGCACGTCATGCGTTATCAACAGCTTTTCGCATCTTATGCAATCCGTAAAAAACTGGATGAAGGTGTAAAGAGCGGCATTATTTGGCATACGCAGGGGTCTGGTAAAACGGCTTTGGCATATTACTCTGTAAAGAGTCTTACGGATTATTTTGCAAAGAAGTCTGTTCCAGCAAAGTTCTATTTCATTGTGGACCGTATTGACTTGATGGAACAAGCCTGCGAAGAGTTTCAGGCTCGAGGTCTTGTTGTGCAGACTGTTGAAGACCGTGCCCAGCTTATGGCCGATATCAAGAATACGGAGCTGGTAAAGAGCGCCGAAGGCAAGTTGGAAATCACTGTGGTGAATATCCAGAAGTTTGCCGAAGATAAAGCTCCAGTAGATATCTCTGCAGGCTACAATACCAAATTGCAAAGAGTTTTCTTTATTGATGAAGCTCATCGAGGCTACAATCCCGAAGGTGCTTTCCTGGCTAATCTTTTGAGTGCGGACAAGCACGCTGTTAAACTCGCCCTTACCGGCACACCACTACTTCGAGAAGAACGTGAATCCTGGCGTGTATTTGGCGATTATATTCACACGTACTATTACGACAAGTCCATTGCCGATGGTTACACCCTTAAGTTAATGCGTGAGCCTATAGAAACCCACTACAAAGAGACTTTGCAGGGTATTCTTGATGAACTTGAACATAATTCGACAAGTCAGATTCAGGTAAAAAAGAGCGACATTGATAAAGACACCATCATTGAGCATCCGAAGTATTTGAATGCATTGCTGGATTATATCATCGATGATTTTACGTCGTTCCGTGTAGAATGTGGAGATAAGTCTATCGGAGCCATGATTGTTTGCAAAACCAACGAACAGGCTCGTCAGCTTTACAGTCTTTGGAATGAACGATACGATTTTGCAGTAAGCGTTATTGACAAAAAGAAAGAAGAAATTGCAACCATGGCTGCTGATAAGCTGATGCATTACAACGCTTCTTTCTTTGAAAAGCCTTTGAAGGCGTCGTTGATCCTTCATGATGAAGGCGACAAAAAGGAACGTAAAGAATACATTGTTGATTACAAAAAGAACATGACAACAGACTTTTTGATTGTTAACAAAATGCTCCTTACCGGTTTTGATGCCAGTCGTTTGAAGAAACTATATCTTGGCCGTAAGCTTGATGGTCATGATTTGTTGCAGGCTTTGACTCGTGTTAACCGCCCGTACAAGGATTTCAAGTATGGCTATGTGGTGGATTTTGTAGATATCAAGGAAAACTTTGATTCTACCAACGACCGCTACTTACGAGAATTGAATAAAACCACGGAAGACATTGATCAAGATATTCCTGCAAATCCTGGTCTGGTGATTATTGAAAATCCCGAAGAAGTCAAGCAGCAGATTAAGGAATTGACCAACTTCTTGTGGAATTTCCCTACAGAAAATTATGAGGAATTCCGTCAAGTCATTGATGAAATTGATGACAAGGAACCGTTGTACCATCTTCGTAAAATCCTTGAAGACGCTAAGGGCCTTGGCAATAGAATCCGTTCTAGTGGCAACGAAGAACTTCAGGACAAGTACAAGAACATGCTGCCTGGCGGCATTCCTGTTTTGCTGCGTGAAGTAGATCGACGCATTGCGACTATTAACTTCAAGGAAGGCAATGACCATAGTGAAGATGTGTCTGGCATGATCAATTCTATTCTTGATAGCCTTGACTTTGAATTCCGTAAGGGCATTTCAGAAGAGCTCAAGATTATCATTAATAGTCTCAAGGAAGAAGCCGAAAAGGTTCGTGCTGAATTTGATGCAAACTTCGATAAAAAGGAAGACAAGTTCGTCAATCTTATCGAAGAATTCAAGAAATACTTTAGAGAACACGGCTACATTCCCAAGGACAAGACCGAAGCCGAAGACAGTATTTTCTACTTGAAAGATGTAATGTCTAAAATCAAGGAAATCAATCGCAAGAATCGTGTGTTAAAGGCTCACTACAAAGATGATGAACGTTTTGTTCGTGTTCACAAGCGAATTGTTGAAGAAAATGCCAAGCGAATTCAAGGCGACAAAAAAGAAAAACCCTTGCTTTCTAAAGATGAATTTGAAATTCAGAAGAGCCTTATTGAAATCAAGAGTTCTGCAGACGATCTCTTTGAAAAGAATCCTGGCATCGTCGAAAACGAAGATAAACTTCGTAAGGATATTTTGGGCAGTGTAAGCCACAAATTCATGGATCTTGATTTAATTGCAAGTCTAGATGATCGAAAATTCATTAGCAATCTGATTTCTAATGAATATATCAATCAGTATAATAGTTATGGAGTGTAAATGAATACCGAAGAACTTAAAGCTAAAACCATTGCACTTATTGACGCACTTAAGAGTACTACAGGTGCATACGGTCTTGCAAATGGTGGTAACGAGTATAAGATTATCACCGAGATATTTCTCTACAAGTTCTTTAATGATAAGTTTGCCTTCGAAGCAAAGAATCAAAAGACTCCATACAAAAAGCGTCTAAGTAAAGCTGAAAAGTGGGATGTTGAATACGACTCCTTTACTGATGAAGAGGTGGAGGATTTATTCTCTTACATGGGTGGGGGAGTTCCCTTAATCAAACCTCATCAGACTTTAAGCCATTTATACAACGCCTCTACACAGGGCGATTTCTCGGCTTTACTGGATTCCACTTTGGTGGATATTGCAACCTTCAATCAAGATCAGTTCTCCGTGGTGACATCGGGAAAGGCAAAGGTGAATATTTTTGCTGCAGTTACCCCCTATGTTACTGACATCGGTAAGCGAGATGCTTTTGCCAAGGCTTTGGTGAAGAACATTGCCGAATTTAACTTTGAAGAAGTTTTCAATGAAAAGTACGACTTCTTTAGCGGCATTTTTGAATACTTGATTAAGGATTACAACAATGCCGGTGGCGGCAAGTATGCTGAATACTTCACCCCGCGAGCCATTGCACAAGTGATGTCTCAGCTTTTGGTGGATCCAGAAGTTGAATACAAGGGTGCAACCTGTTATGACCCCAGTGCTGGTACTGGAACGCTCCTTATGGCACTTGCGCACCAGGTGGGCGAGGACCGTTGTTCCATTTACAGCCAGGATATTTCGGATAAGTCCAGCGAAATGCTGCGATTGAACTTGATTCTGAATAATTTGGTAGGTAGCTTGCCCAATGTGGTTCAGGGAAACACCCTTTTGGAGCCTGCCCATGTTGAAAAAGATGGCTGTCTCAAGAAGTTTGACTTTGTGGTAAGTAATCCGCCGTTCAAATTAGACTTCCCTGAATATTCCGATACCCTAGCAGCAGACAGTGTTCGCTTTTGGGCTGGTATTCCCAATAAGGTGAAGAATATTGACCCAAACAAGCCCAAGATGGCCATTTACACTTGCTTTATTCAGCATGTGATTAACTCTATAAAACCTGATGGCAAGGGTGCTATTGTTATTCCAACAGGCTTTTTAACAAGTAAACCGCCCAAAAAGGGACAAGGGAAAAAGAGTGTTGAATATAAAATACTTGAACACTTAACGGATAAACATATTATTAATGGTGTTGTCAGCATGCCTGGCAATGTGTTTGCAAACACCCCTACTAATGTTTCCGTATTGTTCTTCGATAAATCTCTCAAGAAGGACTCCGATAAGGTTATTCTGATTGATGCCAGCAAACTTGGCGAGGAATACAAGGAAGGCAATAATCAGAAGCGTCGTTTACGCCCTGAGGAAATCGAAAAGATTGTAACTACCTTCCGTAAAAAGAAAAATGTAGAAAATTTTTCTGTTGCCGTAAGCTACAAGGATATCAAGGAAAAAGGCTACAGTCTAAGTGCTGGCCAATATTTTGATATCAAGGTGGAATACGTAGAGATTACGCCAGAGGAATTCAAGGCCAAGATAAAGGGCTTTGCCAAGGAACTGGAAACCCTTTCTGCCCAAGGACTAGAACTTGACAATCAAATTCTCAAGAACCTTAAAGGAATGAAAATTTAAGTGTCCTTTGAGTGATTAACACTTAACAATAGAGAATTTGTATGGCTGTGGAAATGAAAAAATATCGTTTGGCTGATATTGCGGAAATTGTGATCAGCAGTGTAGATAAAAAGACGAAACCGGGTGAAAAAATTGTAAGACTTTGCAATTTTACGGATGTTTACCACAATTGGGCTATCAAGCAATCTGACTACGATTCTTTTATGGTGGCATCGGCTAGCGATAGTAATATAAACAAGCTTTCTTTGAAGAAAGGTTTTGTCGCCTTTACCAAGGATAGTGAAACTCGTGATGACATCGGTATTTCTACTTACATTGCAGATGATTTTGAAGATGTCGTTCTTGGCTACCATTGCGCCTTGGCGAAACCAAATGAAGATATTGTGTATGGCAAGTATCTGAATGCATTTATGAGCTCTGATTACATCAAAAAATATTTCGAGTTGAATGCAACCGGAAGTGGAATGCGCTTTACACTTGCTGTATCTACGATGGAAGACATGCCAATCATGCTGCCGAGTATGAAGGTTCAAAAGAAAGTCGGTGATATGCTTTCTGACTTTGATAGACGCATTGAAAATCTTCGTGCTCAGAATCGCGTGTTGGAACAAACCGCCAAGACAATCTACGACTACACCTTCCTCCAATGCGCGGGGAAGGAAAAGGTCTACAATAAAGTCCTTAATCGGAATATTCCTGTAGATTGGGAAGTGAAGAAACTAGGTGATTTGGTTGATGTAAATTGTTCAACTGCTAAAAAAAATGAATTTAATGAAATTCTTTATTTAGAAACATCAGGCGTTTTTGAAAATACAATTGAAGAGGTATCTTTTCAAAAATATGCGGATGCTCCAAGTCGAGCGAAACGAAAGGTCAAAGATCGAACTATTGTGTACTCAACGGTTCGTCCGGAACAGCGTCATTTTGGAATCTTATTAAAACCTCCTTCTAACTTAATAGTTTCAACGGGTTTTGTTACTATTGATGCTAAAGAAAATGTTGGGGATATTTCATTTTATCTTTATTCATTTTTATCTCAAGAAAGTACTATACAGTATTTGAGCACGATTGCCGCGAATAGTGTTTCTTCATACCCATCAATAAATCCATCTGATATTGAAAGTTTACTTGTTGTTTATCCAGATTTTGATACTCTGGAAATATTTAATAGTATAATTACGCCAATCTTCCAAAAACGATTGTTAAACTCCAAACAAATCGAATCCTTGACCACCCAACGCAACGCCCTCCTCCCGCTCCTCATGACCGGCCAAATCGAGGTGTAATGTGAGTATTTCTGATGCGATTAATAAGATTAATCAGGTCCGTATCGTAAAAAAAATAAAACAGGCTGTTGGCTTTTTTGTTGGACAACAAAAGTTGTTTTCTCAATACGATTCTATAGAAGATTTTGTTTGTAAAAATAAGGATTCGTCTAAAGAAACTGCTTTTATGAATAGTTTGGATACAATAATTGATCCTGTATCCAAGATCCTTGTTTCGGAACAGTGTTATATATCGTTAAATTATATTGCCGATTTTTGTTATGATTACTTAACGAAAAATGCAGGAGCCACACCTCTTCACTCCTCAAATAATATTTACAATAACATTGCGTCTTTTTTATCAAAGTTTTATTGTGGTTCCCCGGATTTTCTCATTTTTCCGATACGAGGTTGGGGCTATGTTAATGACGATTTTCTGTTCTTTTGGAAGAAACAGCGAGTGAAGTTTTTTTATGAAAAAAACTTGAAATGTGCGTTATTTCCACAAACAAATAGTTTTAAAAAAACAGAAACCGTTATAAATTCGTATTTAAAGAATTTTAATATTTCTGATATAAATGTTGAACAATACAGTTTTAATGATGTTTACAAATGGATTGCCTATAATCCGATTCTCGTCATACCAATATTAAGAAAACCAAGTAGTGTGTACGATGGCTATAAGTATATCCTATTTGAATTGAAAATGACTGTTTATACACTTACTTTAATTTCTGCATTGATGAAAAAGAAATTAAGTGGTAACATCATTTCGTCTACAAGAATAAATAATTTTGAAACATGGGATTATAAGCATTTTCTATCTCTAACAAATTTATCTGCAAAAAAATCTGATTTGATGTCTGTACCCTTCAACATTCGGGCTAACGAATTATTCGCTTTAACAGAATTAAATTTTGAGTATGCTACAAAGTGGTCTGTTGTTAGCCGCAATGCATATGCCGATGTCATTCGGTGTATGGATTTTCTAAAGAAAAAACGCTTGCAAGCATCTTTGAACTTGTTTGAAGAAAGTTTTTGTGAAAAAATAATTCAGTCTTTAAAATTTTATCATTTAAGTTTTTCATATCAACTCAAAGAAGAAGATGCTGCACTGAATTTGGCGATAGCGATAGAATCGCTATGTGTAGATAAATATGAAAAAGGAAATACAGATCGTTTGTATCGTCATATAAGAAAATTTTTGACCCATACTACTTTTGTAAAAACATTGAAAGCAAGAGAAGAATTGAAAGTTCTGTATGCTGCTCGCTGTGAGGTTGCACACTCAGCAAAACTTCAAAAAAAGGTAGATATTGATGTTTGTAGACTTGCTTACATAGGTATTTTTTTGAAGATTATGCGTAATTGGAATCACCTCGATTTCAAAACAGAATTTACTTTGAAAAAATTTGCTGAATCTATACCTTGTCGGTAGATTCACTGTGGTTTATTACGAGCAAATAAGAGGCTTTATGTCTGTAATTAACGAAACTCAAGTATCTCTTAAATCTATCGCTGATATAAGCGAAATGAATGTGTCATTCTTTATTGACGCCTATCAGCGTGGTTACAGATGGACTCCAGTAGAAGTACGAGATCTATTAGAAGATGTTCGTGAGTTTAGCCACTGTAAGAAAGACGAAAAATCATTTTATTGCCTTCAACCCATAATTGTTACAAAAAATGAAGGTGGAGCATATAAGGTTATTGATGGACAACAGCGCCTAACCACGATATTCCTTATTTACGTTTTTTACCGAGCTATAGCCAGTCGATTTGCTCCTGAAGTGATGCCTTTTGAATTGCATTATAACGGAAAAGAACGTCTTGAAACATGTCTTAATGAATTGCTTGAGAAATCTTACGGAGATGCGGTTTCCGTTGATGATAACATGTCGGATTACGAGAGTGATATAGACTGTCATTATATTCTCGATGCCTATAAATACGTATGTGATTATTTTCAGAACCTATATAAAGATGTACATATTCGCGGTGATGTAAACGAAATTAAAAAGATTCTTGATAATGGTTTAAAAGTTATTTGGTATGAGATTCTAAACTGTGACCAACAAAAGGAAATTGATGTCTTTACCAAAATAAATATGGGTAAAATTCCGCTCACCAATGCGGAATTAATTAAAGCTCTTTTACTGCGAAAAAATGCAGATTTGTCAAAAGATCTTGAATCAACTCAAATGAACATTTCTGTAAAATGGGATGAAATAGAGTCAAAATTGATGGAAAAATCATTCTGGAGTTTTCTTGTAAACGATCGAGAACATCGTTATGCAACAAGGATTGATTTTATTTTCCAGGTGATGGCAAGAGATATAAACGATCGCATCCTTAAAAATGCTGATGAGGAATATCCAAATGAAGAACGATTTACGGTTGACTTTGAAGGTGTGAATAAAGATAAATACGCCTTCTATGTATTCAGCAATTATGTTCGTTATTTGGAGAAGGATAAATCTGTTGGATATGTCAAATGCATTTGGGATGAAGTCTGTGAATATTATCGAATGTTTAAGGACTGGTTCCAAAATGTGCATTGGTATCACAAAATTGGACTTATAGTTTGTTGTGCTGAATCAGACAATATTGATGTCATTTTAAAACTCTCTAAGCTATATCGTAATGAACACGATCAAGGTATTGGCCATAAAAGATACTTCGAACAACAACTTATTGCAGAAGTAAAACAACTGATTTTTGGTGATGAAAAAGCAGACGAGTCTGACATTGAATCCTGTGTAGAATCTTTAGATTATGATAATTCGGATGGCGTAAGGAAGGTCTTGCTTTTGTACAATATTGCATGGCTTGAATTATGCAAGGAAAATGGACGTTTCCCATTTGAAAAATACAAAGATGAAGAAATATCATGGGACATAGAGCATATTAACGCAGTTGCTGATGGTATGCCGACCAATGGTAGAAATGACTCCGAAGATAATGATCGCCTTATTTGGTTAAAAAACTTAAAGGTCTTACCAGAATTAAATGAAATATGCTTAGAAGATGGCAGAAATGCTGCGACTTTGCTTTCTGATATAGAATCAAAGAAACTTTATTTGGATAAAAATCAACCAGGTGCGGATGATTTCAAAAAACTTTATGAAGCTGTGATTAAATATTTTGAAGATTTTGAGGGAACAGATAATTCAATCGCAAATTTGACTTTGCTAGATTCCGGAACAAATCGTTCTTACAGAAATGCAGTATTCCCGATAAAACGTCAAACAATATTGGAAAACAGTATGAAGGATGTTTTCATTCCTCTTTGTACAAAAAAAGTCTTTATGAAGGCTTTTGTTGGATCCAAAAATCTTCTAAGATGGCATTCGGACGATAAAAATGCGTACAAAAAGGATTTGATTGATTGCATCTCTAAGTATTTAAGTGAGGTTTTATAGTATGAGTGCAGAAATGATTTGCATGCCTGAAGCAACGGAAAAAAGTTTTTGGGAAATTCTCAATAAAACCTCAGATGGCTTTAACATCTATATACCTAGAATTCAAAGAGATTATGCCCAAGGCCGAATGGATGAGACTTCATCTCATATTAGAGATAATTTCTTAAATGACATTTTTGAGTCTCTTGTTAATCCGAAAAAAATACTGGACATTAACTTTATCTATGGGAATGTTGAAGAAGAAAGATTTATTCCTATTGATGGTCAGCAGCGATTAACAACGCTTTTTTTACTGCATTGGTATTTTGCACAATACTCAAAGAAAATTGCAGATTCAGAAGTAAAGAAGAGATTGGGATTTTTCCAGTATGAAACTCGACATGTAACCGGAAAGTTCTGCAGTAACCTTGTTGAAAAAGTTGTTTTGTTGTTAGATGATGTTTCGGATACATTTAAAATATCTGATGAAATCCGAAACTACTACTGGTTCTTTTCGGATTTTGAAAATGATTCTTCCATCAAGTCTATGCTCGTGATGCTTGATGCCATCCATGAAAAGGCACAAAATACAATAAAAAAAGGTTATGACTTGCACGGCGTATTCGACTTGCTAACATCCGAGGATGCTCCAATTCGCTTCCTTTATCTTAATATAAATGATATTGGTTTGACGGATAACATTTATATTAAAATGAACGCTCGCGGAAAGGCTCTCACTCATTTTGAAAATTTTAAAGCTCAGCTTAGCAATTTTTTAGTGCAAGATAGTGAATCTTTAAGAGATTCTTTCTTGGGTAAGGTGAATGGAATTTGGTCTGAATTCTTTTGGAATCCAGAATTTCGTAAGAAAAGTATAGATCCGGTAACAGGTAAAGAATTCATTGAGACGAATTACGATGCTCACATGATGAAATTTTTTCGATTTGCCATGTTCATGGATTATGTGGTAAATCTGGAAGATGAGGCTGTAAGATCCGCTCAAAAAAATATTCGCGATGTACTTAAAACGTTGACTGAAGAAACTGATGCTCGTTTTACTTCAAGACTATTTAAAGATGCTTTTGCCGATATCGGTCCTATAAAATCGTCTAAACCGGTACTATCTTGCGAAACTTTCAAAAGAATAGAACGCCTCCTTGATATTTTGGTTTATAGAAAAAAGACCACTTCTGATATACATTTTGCAAATGTAAATGAAATTGGCATTTCTTATGTAGATGAGAAAAAATCATTCTTGCGGTTGATTGGCTCCTTAGACGAAAAACGTGCACAATCTAATGAGGAAATTCTTGTTCTTTTTGCAGAATACCAATTTCTGCTAAAATATTCGAACCCTGATGGTTCTTTCGATAAAGAGTTTGAATTGAATAGATTACTTCGAGTTGTCCATAACTTAATAAAGCCAACGTTAAATTTGCAGATGGACGTATTCTTTGCGATGGCTCGAAGTATATATCAAGTGATTGAAGCTGGTAAAACTCTTGATATATACGAATTCTTTGCATCATTGAAAAAAGAAGATCATGGTCTTTATCGTTTTACTGCATTTACCACAGAACAAGTTGTTGAAGAATCAATCAAGTCAAAATTGATAAAGAATAGTAAAGAATGGCGTGACGCAATATATGAAGCAGAAAAAGGATTCCTAGGAGGGAATCTCAGCATGCTATTTGATTTCTCAGGAATTTGGGAAATCAATGAAAATGGCCTTTTAAACAAAATCCTGTCCGAGGAAATGTCTAACCAGGAATGTTTTGACAAATTCTTATCATACTATAAAAAGTTCAATTTATTCTTTGATAAGAATGGCGAAAAGGTTGAAATTGCGGAAAATTCTTTATTTAAAAGAGCGTTACTTTGCTATGGTGGTCCCGATAGCTATATGCTTCCTTCCAATAAACCTATTCAAAGTTTCCTGGTGGATAGTGATCGCGACCATGGTTTTGGTCGTCTCTTCAGGGACCGTAATGGCAATAAGAGATCGTTCTTTAAAGAATTAATGGACAGCGTTGATTCAGAGAAAGAAATTATCCCTCAGCTTGAAGCTATCGTTGGTAGTAAGTCTTTTGATGAAAATGAACGTTGGAAGGTTTATTTCGTTAAGGAAGCTAGAATCTTAAATAGTCTTCACGGTCAATCAAGTGATAGAGACGGCAAGAGTATTTTTGAAATTCCAAAACGTTTTATTCGCAGAAACAATAATGATGATATCTTACTGTTGACTAAAATGCAAACTAGCTCTATAAATAGAGAACTTTATTCTTATGTTCTTTATTTGCTTGCTTGCGATAAAAAAGTCGACATCCACTATCATGCAGAATCAACAGATGGTGCTGTTAAGTACGCCTATTACACAAATAAACAGAATCAAGAAATCAGAATCTTATATAAAAGAAAAGATGATGAGAATGGTTACGTTTTTGTTGCCGAACATGATGGAAGTATAGTGATGTGGTATCAGGATATCACGCTGATGCTAGATTACGTTGTAAAGACTGCGAAGTAGTTTAGGAGATGATTCCGTTATCTCATTGAAGTAAGGTTGATATGTTCTCCTTCATCCGTAATTTCTTTGCTAAACGTCATGCTCTCGCTGCAGAACGTGAGCAGTTGTGTCGTGGCATTATAGAACGGATTGAATTAGCCGAAAAAGAACGCAAGGGTCTGAAGGAGAATGCCGACGTCTATACGGCTTGGCTAGAATCTAATAAGCCTCTTTGGCAAGATATATTTGTTTTATCAAAGAAAGAGCTTAAGAAATGCCCAAGCTTTAAAGCTATGGAAGCGTCAATTGACTCATATCTCAGAATATATGAGGAAACAAGGTGCTTACCTCTAGCGGAACTCGCTGAAATCTGCATATCCAGCGTATTTGATATGTTTAACGATTCTTTCAGGTATTGTACTCATGAAGATCTTGCTTATTGGCGTAAATCGAATAAAGAAGCATTAGATAATCTTAAAAAATATACTCCGGACAAATTCCTGCAAAATCCTCACTATTTAAAATATAAGAAGGTGTGGGAGGAACTTTTTGAGGTTACAGCATCTCTCAAAGAACGCAAGAAAATTCATAATCTGTTGGTATATTCAAATCGCAAGACTGAGGCACCAAAGGTTATTGGTGGCGTAAACGGCCATCCATTAGATAATCAGCAAATAGATGCTGTTATCAAGGAATACCCGAACCAGTTGATTCTGGCTGGCGCGGGAACCGGAAAGACAACGACTATCGTAGGGAAGGTCAAGTATCTCCTGAAGAAGGGTTTTTATCAGCCGGAAGATATTTTGTTGCTGTCTTTTACTGAAAAATCGGCTAGGGACATGAATGAGCAAATTAAGGCGAATATTGATTTGCCTATCACGGCGAGTACATTTCATGCCCTGGGAAATAAGATTCTCGGCTCTGTTGATGGAAAGAAGGCTGTATTTCTGGATGTTTCCAACTTTGTCATGGATCAGCTGCGCCAAAAGCTTAATGATAAGGATTATACGGATCATCTGGTTAAATACCTGGTATTTGATCCAACGAAGTCCAAAAGTAGGGATGATTTCGACAATCCAGAGGATTACAAACGATTTTCGAAAGAAAATCCTCCCAAGACCTTGAATGGAATTGCGGTCAAAAGTTACGGTGAACTGGATATCGCGAATTTCCTATTCCAAAACCAGGTGAAGTTTCAATACGAGGAACCCTATAGGCTTCCAACGGCTACTGCTGAACGTAGGCAATATCAGCCGGATTTCTATTTACCCGACTATGATATCTATATTGAATATTTCGGTATAAATAGGAAGGGGCGAGTGTCTGATAAGTTCAAGGAAAGGGACGGTAAATCTGCTAGCCAGGCATACATGGATAGCATGATTTGGAAACGACAGACTCATAGGCTGAATAATACGAAACTGGTGGAGTGCTTTGCCTATGAAAAATTTGAGGGTAACCTTTTGGAGTGCCTAAAGAATCGTCTTGCAAAGATGGGCGTCGAATTCAAGCCGATGCCAAGCTGTGAACTATGGGCTTTGTTGCAGGATCAGCATGATTCCAGTCAAGTGATGAAATGCATTACTTCGTTGTTTTCGACAATGATTAACCACACAAAGGCCAATAACTTCACCTTGGAAAAGCTTCGTTCTTTGAATGCTCAGCTGTCAAATGTCTTGGAACGAAAGAATAATAACGATATCATTGATCTCTTTGAACCGATTTTTGGAGCGTATCTTGAAATGCTTGCCTCCAAGAACATGATTGATTTCAATGATATGATAAATGATGCTGCGAAAGTCATTCGCGAGGGTAAATTCCAGAATCCTTATAAGTTCGTAATTGTTGACGAATACCAAGATATTTCTAAACCTCGATTCAATTTGCTGAAGGCTTTGCGGGCTTCATCGGATTATAAGCTTTTTTGTGTTGGAGATGATTGGCAGAGCATCTACCGATTTGCAGGCAGTGATGTGAATTATATTTTGAAATTTGATCAGTTCTGGGGCAAGACGGATGTGGGGAAGATTGAAACCACTTATAGATTCCCTCAGAGGCTTATTGAAGCAAGTGGCTCCTTCGTCATGAAAAATCCCACTCAAGTAAAAAAATCCTTAAAGACGATGTCCCAGAATCAAGATTATGTGCTAGGGGTTGGACTGTGGAACTGGCGATTTAATGAAATGCCGAAGGGCAGTTCTGTATTATTCCTTGGGCGTTATAAAGATGATATCCGCGTTATGACCAATTTCATCAAGGAAATAGAAATCCATGATGGAGGCAAGATTACGCTTCGTGGCCGAGAGGATTTGGACATCAAATTTATGACAGTCCATGCTTCCAAAGGGCTTCAGGCGGATTATGTATTCATTCTGAACAACAAGAATGGTCGTAAAGGATTCCCCAGCAATATTGGCGATGCTTCTATTATGCAGTTGTTCCTAGATACTTCGGAAGAATTCCCTTATGCAGAAGAACGGCGACTCTATTATGTGGCTATGACACGAGCAAAAAAGAAAGTGTTCTTTGTTCCGCCTTCAAAAAAGAGTGACTATTCCTCATTTTACTCGGAAATCCTGGAAAAATATGAAAAAGAAATGGATGCTGAGTATTCCGGAAGGAAGGTTTAAATCGTGCAATATACTTTCACGAATTGCGATCATTACTAATCCAACATTCTGAGTTGAGTAAAAGAAGACTTAGCTGCAATTTAGAATAGAAATAGCTCCAAATAATTTCCTCATTTGCTTTTGAAAATGTATAATAAGTAAAGCTATGTCCATTCTAGAAACGATTTTCAATAAATATTTTGGTCCCGTCCTGGTGAAAGAGGGGAGTGATGCAGAAGATTTCATCGCTAAGATGAGAGCCCTGTCCGACAAGTCTTCCGGTAAGTTGAAGGATAAAATTGACCGTCAGATCGTTGCTGCCGATGCGGGCTTGTTTGGGGAACGGCAGGTTGCCTACGAGCTGAAGAACAGCGGCATGGACATGCTGATTGCTCACGATGTGAACATCGAGAAGAACGGACTTTCCGCCCAGATTGATTATCTGGTGGTGACCCGCAAACACACGTTCGTCATTGAATGCAAGAATCTTTATGGCAACGTTGAAATTGACGGGTAGTGTCAAGGGTTTTTCGCAAAAATAGTTTGTTCCAACATCAGATTCTAGG
>JAKSIB010000014.1 GCA_024399065.1 Fibrobacter sp.
CCGCCGCCGGCTACACCGTATTTGGTGGCGAACACGCTCCCTACATCTGGTGGAAACTGCCCGAAGGCGAAAAGTCCTTCGACTTCTTCGATCGCCTCCTTGGCACTTGCGAAGTTGTGGGTACCCCGGGTAGTGGCTTTGGCCCCTGCGGCGAAGGCTATTTCCGCCTGACCGCTTTTGGCGACCACGAACAGACCAAGGTTGCCCTGAAGCGTATTAAGGAAAAACTTTAAAAATAAGTTGACTTAGAAAAAAACTTGTTTTACATTTTATGTAAAGTCAGATTCCGAACCAAGAGACTCCTATGAAACAACCAATCGGCCCAGAAATTGCCGTAATCCAAAAGATCAGCGCTGCCATCATTCACGAAAGGAATGTGGAAAAGCTCCTCGACAATGTGCTCTCCATTTTGGATACGGAACTCGGTATGCTCCGCGGCACCTTTACGCTGCGTTTCGGGGATACCCTGAAGATTGAATCCTCCCACGGGTTGGATGATGCCGAAAAGCAGCTGGGCCAGTATCATATTGGTGAAGGTATTACGGGCCATGTGGCAGAAACTCGCCGCAGCCATGTGATTCCGGACCTGCGCAAGGATTCCCGCTTTTTGAACCGCACTGGCTCCCGCAATTACGATAGCCAGGTGGCCTTCATTTGCGTGCCGCTGATTCACGATGAAGACCTCATCGGTACTCTTTCCGTGGACCGCCCGGTGGATGGCGCTACGGACTTGGATCGCGACGTGGCACTGCTTGAAATTATTGCAAACATCACTGGTGATGCTGCCAACGAATGTATTGAAATCCATGCAGAACAGGATGCGCTGCGCGAAGAAAACCGTAAGCTCCGTGACATGCTTTCCAACAATCCCTCCGACCTGGTGGGCAACTGCCGCGAAATGCAGATTGTCTACGAACAGGTTCGCCAAGTGGCTCCTTCCGATGCCACGGTGCTCATCCGCGGTGGAAGCGGTACGGGTAAGGAAATGATCGCCCGCGCCATTGTGAACATGTCGGGTCGTAAGGACAAACCCTTCATTACCTTGAACTGCGCCGCCCTTCCCGAGAACTTGGTGGAAAGCGAACTTTTCGGTCACGAAAAGGGTGCGTTCACTGGTGCAGTGAACCGCAGAATTGGCCGTGCAGAGGCTGCAAATGGCGGAACCTTGTTCCTGGATGAAATTGGCGATCTCACCATGCAGACCCAGGTGAAGTTGCTCCGCTTCTTGCAGGAAAAGACTTTCAGCCGCGTGGGCAGTAACGAAGAACTTCATTCCGATGTTCGCTTCCTTGCTGCAACTAGCCGCAACCTTGAAGAATTGATGGAAAAGAAACTGTTCCGCGAAGACTTGTTCTACCGCCTGAACATTTTCCCGATTTCCATGCCGGACCTGGCAAAGCGCCAGAGCGACATTATCTTGCTGGCAGAACACTTCATCGAAAAGATGAACTTGCGCTACAACAAGAAGGTGGCTCGTTTGTCTACAACCGCCATCAACTTGCTCATGAGCTATCATTGGCCGGGTAACGTCCGTGAACTTGAAAACTGCATGGAACGTGCCGTGCTTACGGCAAGCGACGACTGCGTTCACAGCTACAACTTGCCGCCTTCGTTACAGACAAGCTTGAGCACCGGTTCTGTGATTTCTGCAGAAATGAAGAGCGCTCCGCTGGACGTGATGATGAACAACTACGAACGTGAGCTGATCACCGAAGCCATCAAGCGCCACAACGGAAACCTTTCTGCTGCAGGCCGCGAACTTGGTGTCAGCCCCCGCATGATGAACTACCGCATGAACAAGCTGGGCATCAAGTCCGGAAAGTAAATGCTTCTGAAAGCGGTATCTTGCTTTTGAAAGGTGCTTTTTGAAAATTGGGTTACTAAATCGCTAAAATTTGCTGGTTTAGTAACCTGTTTTTTATACAAATTAAACAGATTTGCTTCAAAACAGGCTGTTGTTTGTTGCAGTCGAAGAAAACAGGGTTACTAAATACTTTTGTTGAGCAGCTTTAGTAACCTCGAATGTTGTAAATAACATCGGTTTTGTTTGAATAAAGTAAATGTTGGGTTACTAAAGTTTTTGAAAAAACTCGTTTAGTAACCTTTTTTTGCGATTTTTATTTCCGGCTCTATTTCCGACTCTATTTTACGGCCCTCCAATATGGGCTTTGGGTGACTTTTGAGGTTGTAGCTCGTTCCAGGTAATGGATAATTTCAATTGTTTTTTATATTTAAAACATGTTCGGATTTTATCGATTTGCTTCTGTTTGCCCCAACCTGAAGGTTGCGGATACTGAGTTTAACACCGCCGAAATTATTCGCTGCGGCAAGATTGCCCAAAATGAGGGCGCCGCTGTGACGGTGTTCCCGGAACTTTGCATTACAGGCTACACCTGTAGCGACCTGTTCCACCAGGAACTTCTGCTGAAGAACTCCCTGCGTAGTCTGCGTGAAATTGCCGATGCCTTCAAGGATAGCGACATGGTGCTGGCCGTGGGCTTGCCCCTGCGTTTGCAGAGCCGCCTTTATAACTGCGCAGCTTTTGTGCAAAGCGGTAAACTGATTGCGGTGACTCCGAAAATTCATTTGCCCAACCAGCGTGAATTCTACGAAAAGAGACATTTCTCCAGCGGTCGCGACTTGTTGAAAGGCGCCGGCGTTTATAGTTCCGCTTGCGCATGTGGCGCCAACTATGGAGCCGTCCGCGCCGAAATCGATGGCTTTGGCGAAGTGCCAGTGACCAACTTCTTTACTGTTAAGGGCGAGGGCTCCGAGATCCGTTTTGGCGTGGAACTTTGCGAAGACCTTTGGACTCCTATGCCGCCCAGTGGTGAACTTGCCTTGGCTGGTGCCAACGTTATCTTGAACCTTTCTGCAAGCGATGCCTTGGTGGGGAAGGGGGATTACCGCCGCAACCTGGTCATGAACCAGTCTGCCCGTTGCATGGCAGCCTACGTCTATGCCTCCGCCGGCGTGCAGGAATCCACCACCGACATGGTGTTCAGCGGCCACCTGATGATTGCCGAAAACGGAACCATGCTGGCGGAAAACAAGAATTATGGTCGTGAATCCGAAATCATCTACGCCGATGTGGATGTGCAGCGCTTGAATATGCAGCGCCTTAGCGAAGGCTCTTTCCAGGATTACGATTCTACTGCAGCATTTGCCCGCGCCGCTTCCTTTGAAAACATCAAGGATATCGATGTTTTGAAGCACCGCTATGTTTGTGCAACGCCTTTTGTGCCCGGAAACATTGAAACCCGCGATATTAACTGCAAGGAAATTTTCAATATCCAGTGCGCAGGCCTTGCCAAGCGTATGGAGGCTTCCCGTTCCAAGCGTGCTGTTGTGGGCTTGAGCGGCGGCCTGGATTCCACCCTTGCGCTGTTGGTTATTGCAGAAACGTTTAAGCTGCTCAAACGACCCGCTTCCGAAATTCTGGTGCTGACTATGCCCGGCTTTGGAACTACCAACCGCACCAAGAACAATGCGGTGGAAATGGCAAACCTTTTGGGCGTTGAACTGCGCACCGTGTCCATCAAGGACGCCTGTATGCAGCACTTCAGCGACATCGGTCATGACCCTGCTGTGCTGAACGTAACCTACGAAAATGTCCAGGCCCGCGAACGCACCCAGATTCTGATGGATGTGGCCAACAAGGAAGGCGGCATTGTGGTAGGTACCGGCGACCTTTCCGAAATCGCTTTGGGCTGGAGCACCTACAATGCGGATCACATGTCCATGTACGCCGTGAACTGCGATATTCCCAAGACCTTGGTCCGTCACGTGGTGGCTTGGTACGCTGACCGCGCCCGCAATTTCTTTGCCGCAGATGTAGCCGCTGGCTCCGCCGACGAGGCTGCTGCTTTCAAGTCCGCCGATGCGCTTTCCGCAGTGCTTCGCGACATCTTGGATACGCCGGTTTCTCCGGAACTTCTGCCTGCCGACGCCAACGGCCAGATTGCCCAGAAAACCGAATCCATCCTTGGCGCCTACGAAATTCACGATTTCTATCTGTACCATTTTGCAAAGTACGGCGCAGAACCTGCAAAGATGCTGTTCCTGGCAAAGCACGCCTTCGCCGGTCTTTATCCCGACGAAGAACTGGAACGCTGCCTTACTTTGTTTGTACGCCGCTTCTTTACCCAGCAATTCAAGCGTAGCTGCATTCCCGATGGCCCCAAGGTGGGTACCATCAGCTTGTCTCCCCGCGCCGACTGGAGAATGCCTTCGGACGCAAGCTTCGGCGACTGGCTCACCAATTCCCTGAACGCAAGCTTTAGGGAATAGCTTGACAAACGTTGTTGGAATTCCAGTCACGGGCAAGAACCT
The DNA here is from genome assembly GCA_024399065.1 of Fibrobacter sp. Taxonomy (NCBI): domain Bacteria; kingdom Pseudomonadati; phylum Fibrobacterota; class Fibrobacteria; order Fibrobacterales; family Fibrobacteraceae; genus Fibrobacter; species Fibrobacter sp. The sequence continues at coordinate 4,333 of JAKSIB010000014.1, forward strand.
GTAAATTAAGTTATACTTAAAACGTAAATGTATGGTGCGAGTATGTAAATCTGGCCCGAGGAAGTAGATTCGATGAATGGAAAAATTTTTGGAAATAGTTTGGTTAAGTTTGGCTTTGTAGCTTTTGCCCTGGCTTTGGGCCTTGTGGCCTGTGGCGACGGAGGCTCTACAAACGGACCGTCGAATAATCATGAGGGGGCAAATGTTTCTTCGGTTGAGTCTGAAGAAAATTTGCCCAGCTGTACAGAAAGCAGGGAAGGTTTCGTTAACTTTATTAATGGGACAAAGGAAGGTTTTGTTTGCAAGAATCGTAGGTGGGATCATTACGATATGATTGCTGACGTTGAAGAAAATCTGCCTGGCTGTACTGGCTCAAGAGAAGGCCTGTCAGCTTACCTTTATGAAGAAGACCGCGAGTTGAATTGCGTGGAAGGCTCCTGGGATGTTGTTGGCGAGGTTGCAAGCTCCTCTTCCAGTGTCACCCCGGGCACCGACCCGGGATCTAGCAGCTCTGTTGCAAGCAGTTCTTCTATGAAGGCTGTATGGGCCTACTTAAACCCCAAAATTGACTACGGTGAGTTTACTGATGAACGCGACGGCCAGGTGTACAAGACAGTCACCATTGGCACCCAGACCTGGATGGCGGAGAATTTGAACTATCGTTACGTAGGTGTGAAGTACGATTACGATGGTTACACTTCCGACTCCACCAGCTGGTGCTATGATGACAAGGCTTCCAACTGCGACAAGTACGGTCGCCTTTATACCTGGAGCGCCGTGATGGACAGCGCAGCCCAGTTCAGCGTAAATGCAGGAACCAAATGCGGCTACGGTAAGACCTGTACCCCCAATAGCCCCCACCGCGGCATTTGCCCAGAAGGCTGGCATGTGCCCACGAACGAGGGGTACAGCTCTCTGCTCACTTACATTTACATAGATGGATCCAGTTTTCCTGGATCGTTGAGATCCATGAACGGCTGGGGTGGCAGCGAAAATGGTACCGACATGTATGGGTTCTCGGCGCTCCCCGCCGGTTTCATGTGGAGCAGTGTCTCTTTCGAACTTCGGGGCGCCGTCACCTCCTTTTGGACAGCCTCTGAGGACTCTAGCTACAGAGCGTGGAGCCTGGGTCTAAATGTACCAAACTTCGATTTAGGCCAATCCGCCAAGGACTACGGTCGAAGTTTGCGTTGCCTCAAGGACTCAAGTTCCGTAACATCCTCTTCTTCTGTCGTAAGTAGTTCTTCCACCAGTGTTCCTGGCTCATCTTCCAGTGTCATCCCCGACTCCGATCGGGGATCTAGCAGCTCTTCTGCAAAGAGCAGCAGCTCTGTTGCGTCGTCCAGCTCCGCGAAGTCCTCGTCGTCGGTTGCAAGTAGTTCCTCCGCAAAGAGTAGCAGCTCTGTTGCAAGCAGTTCTTCTATGAAGGCTGCATGGGCCTACTTGAACCCAAATATTGACTACGGTGAGTTTACTGATGAACGCGACGGCCAAGTGTATAAAACAGTAAAAATTGGCTACCAAACCTGGATGGCGGAGAACCTGAATTACGCATACACCGGCGTGAAGTACAATTACGACAGTTACACCTCCGACTCCACCAGCTGGTGCTATGAAAATGAAGCTTCCAACTGCGACAAGTATGGTCGTCTTTACACCTGGAGCGCCGTGATGGACAGTGCTGCCCAGTTCAGCGTAAACGCAGGAACCAAATGCGGCTACGGTAAGACCTGTACCCCCAATAGCCCCCACCGCGGCATTTGCCCAGAAGGCTGGCATGTGCCCACGAACGAGGGGTACAGCTCTCTGCTCACTTACATTTACATAGATGGATCCAGTTTTCCTGGATCGTTGAGATCCATGAACGGCTGGGGTGGCAGCGAAAATGGTACCGACATGTATGGGTTCTCGGCGCTCCCCGCCGGTTTCATGTGGAGCAGTGTCTCTTTCGAACTTCGGGGCGCCGTCACCTCCTTTTGGACAGCCTCTGAGGACTCTAGCTACAGAGCGTGGAGCCTGGGTCTAAATGCACCAAACTTTGATTTAGGCCAATCCGCCAAGGACCTCGGTCGAAGTTTGCGTTGCCTCAAGGACTAACGCGATTGTGAGTATAACCCAAAAATCGCTGAAGAAAATCAAAATACATCCAACATGGAATATGGAAAAGGCTCCCAAAGGGGCCTTTCTGTATTTGTAAAGAATTTTTGAATTGTCCGACTTATTGGCGGATTCATAGAATTCAAAATAGGTTGATTTGAAAAGGAGGTTGGTATGAAAAAGATTGTTCTACTGTTGACTTTGTTGGTGGTGGCTTCCTTTGCTGATAAATATGATGAAGCCGCATATTTACTGGCGGAGGGGAGTAAGTTACATGATTCTGGACGCTATGACGAGGCAATTGCCAAATATAAGGAAGCTGATAAGCTAACTCCTAATGACGCGTTTATTTTGTACGAAATTTCATTTAGCAACTACGCAAAGAAAAACTACAAGGACGCCGCAGAGTACGGAAAGCAGGCCTTGTCAGCAAATAATGATCCCATTTTCGATGGTCAGATTATTGGCATGCTGGGTTCCATTTACGACTTGATGGGCGACCAGAAAACAGCCCTTAAGTATTTCGATGATGGATACTCTCGTTCTCCTTGGAACTATATGCTGTCTTATAACGCAGGTGTTACTTGCAACAGTGTGAAAAATGATAGCCTGGCTCGGGTGTGGTTTCTGAGAAGTGCAGAAAATACTAAAACACATGAGACGACTTACGCCTCCTTGATGCAGAACAGCGCTAAACTTGGCCTATGGATAGACTTGTTTGCCTACGGTCTTTATACCAAGTTTATTACTCAGAAAACTGAAATTAAGCAGCAGACTGTAAAGCTTTTGCATCGAATTCCTAAAAATATGGTGTCAATGGACAGTGTAGGAAAAGATGGGAAAAAACACATTTCCATTAATTTGAATCCATCTAATGGATCTGATGTCCACATGGCTTTTATGCTGACAATTGCTACTACTATTGCTGCTGATTCTGTGGGAAATCATCGTCTGTACGAACCTGATTCTAATGGGGAACAACAGTTCCATTTCATGACCACCACTTCCGCCACTGCCATCAAGATCTTTTCGGAATTCGAACAGAAGGATTACGATAGCCCGTTGCAGTCTTTCTACAAGGGCTTGGCAAAGGAAAAACTTATTGACGCCTTTGTCAATCTTTGTTTTGCAGATGTGGACCGTCCTAGCTTTGCCCAGTGGCGCCTGAAGAACGATGAGGATGCTCAGCGCTTCTTTACTTGGTATAACGAAACCTATTTGCCGGAAGCTAGCAAAAAAAATAAGGAAGCCTATGAAAAAGCTGTGGCTGAGTCGAAGGCTTTGAAGGACGCAGAAAAAGCAGCGCAAGGAAAGACGGAAAAACCCGTTCCTTTAAAACCTCCTGCAAAAAATACTAATGGGAAGCCTAAGGGAAAGTATGTTCCTTCCACCAACGCACCTCCCAGAAGTCCTGCTACACGAGGCTAAATTACCCGTGGGTAGATAAAAGAAAAATCCCGGCGTTCACGCAGAAACGTCGGGATTTTTTGTTTAAGGGGTATGCTGGGATTGTCGCGGAACTGGTCCGCGACGTTCCTAGTTATTTAAACAGGTCGTTGTCGCCGTCATCTTCAGCGCCATCGTCTTCTACGGAATCGCAGAAGGGATCGGCGGGGGAGATTCGGCTGGTGCGCTTCACCTTCTTGGCGGTGAACTTGCTGCCCAGAGCCTTATAGCCCTTCACGTCGGCGATTTCGGTCAGGTCCAGTTCTTCCTTCTGGACTTCGCGGCCAACCTGGTATTCCATCAGCTGGCGAGCGTCGTCTGTTGCGAAGAACTCGATCATCTGGGAATCCTTGTGGTCGGAAATCAGGCTGAATTCAGCGGTCATGGGGCAGCCTTCCAGGTTGAAACGCTTGACCATGTAGTTGAAGTTTCCGCCTTCGAAGTACAGAACGGTAAAGACCTGTGCGGGGTCGAACTTGTGGATGTACTTGATGCCGGTACCGATCAAGATCGGGTCGGCCATGTCGTGGACTCGTGCAGTTCCGTTTTCCTTCACGATAAGGATCTTGTCCTTTTCGCCGAATTCACCGATGCGGTCGCCCTTCTTCTGGGTGCTGATGATGCCACTGGGGGCGTCGAAGTACAGCACGCGTGCGCCCAAGGTGCTAACGCCCTTCTTGGTGCGCTTGATGCTCTTGATGGGGTACTTGGTGACGATATTGCCGATGGCGCCACGGCCCTTCACTTCCACGGTGCTGAAATCCACTTCGAAGTTCAGCTTGGTACGGGGGCGGGGCTTCAGGGTGACTTCCACCACTTCGGCTTCGCCGTTCAGGTTGCTGGACAGGTAAAGAATCTTGCTGCCCGGCTTGCCCTTGCCCATGAAGTAGTCCTTGTCGCGGGTAACGCCACCCACGTTGAAGCGCTTGATGTAGGCGGTGCCTTCCTTGCCATCCTGGTGGATGACGTTATAGATATGGCGGTCGTCGTCCTTCTTGAACTTTTCAACCAGGATAATGTCTTTACCGACGAAGTCCTTGTCGCTGACCTTGACCACCTTGAAACTGCCATCGGCCTTGAACACGATAAGGTCGTCGTATTCGGACACGTCGAAGAGGTATTCTTCCTTCTTCATGCCGGTGCCGACGAAGCCTTCCTTGCGGTTCACGTAGAGCTTCTGGTTGGCCAGAGCCACATGGACTGCGCTGACGGTGCCAAATTCGCCGATTTCGGTCTTGCGGTCGCGACCTTCGCCATACTTCTTGAGGATGTTCTTGAAGTAGTTGACGGCGTAGTCGGTCAAATGTTCCTTGTTGTAGTTGACTTCGTCAATCTTTGCATCCAGTTCCTTCAGTAATTCGTCGGCCTTCTTGCGGTCGAAACGGCTGATTCTGCGGACGGGGATTTCTGCCAACTTGAGAATTTCTTCACGGGTCACTTCGCGACGGAGCTTGCGCACATAGGGCTTCAAACCGTCGTCGATCAACTGCACCATTTCTTCGTGGGTCTTGGCCTGCTTGATCACTTCATAGACTTCGTGCTCGATGAAGATCTTTTCAAGGCTGGTCATGTGCCACTGGTCCTGCAGGTGCTTGAGCTGGTTGCTCAGTTCCCAGTCCAGCAGGTGAACGGTGTGGTCCGTAGAAAGCTTCAGAAGTTCGGTAGTGCTACTGAACTTGGGCTTCTTGTCGATAATGACGCAGGAGTTGGCTGCCAAGGTAGTCTGGCAGTCGGTAAATGCATAGAGGGCATCGATTGCCACCTGGGGGTCGGTACCGGGCTGCAGATGAACCAGGATTTCCACGTTTTCGGTGGTGTGGTCCACAATCTGCTTCACCTTGATCTTGCCCTTGTCATTGGCCTTGACGATGGAGTCGATCAGGCTATCCGTAGTGGTTCCGAAGGGAATTTCACGAATGGCGAGAGTCTTGTTGTCTACCTTTTCGATGCGGGCGCGGACCTTGAGGCGGCCGCCGCGACGACCGTCGTCGTATTCGCTGACGTCGATGATGCCGCCGGTAAAGAAGTCCGGGAAAAGCTGGAACTTACGGCCGCGCAGGTAGTCGATGCTTGCTTGGCAAAGTTCCTTGAAGTTGTGGGGGAGGATGGTGGTGGAAAGGCCCACGGCAATACCATCGACGCCCTGTGCAAGCACAATGGGGAACTTGGCGGGCAAGGAAACCGGTTCCTTGGAACGACCATCGTAGTTGGGGATCCATTCCGTGGTTTCCGGGTTGAACATCACTTCTACAGCGAAGTCGGAAAGCTTACCTTCGATGTAACGGGGAGCTGCAGCTTCGTTACCGGTGAGAGGGTTACCCCAGTTACCCTGGGGCTCGATGAGCAGGTTCTTCTGGCCCATGTTCACCAGGGCGCTGTAGATAGAAGCGTCGCCATGGGGGTGGTAATGCATGGTATCACCTACGATACCTGCCACCTTGTGGAAACTGCCATCGTGCATTTCGAAAAGGGTGTGCAGAATGCGGCGCTGCACCGGCTTGAGGCCGTCTTCGAAGTAGGGCACGGCACGGTCAAGGATGGTGTAGCTTGCGTAGTCCAGGAACCAGCCGTTATACAGCTTTTCCAGATGATTTACGTTGGAGAGGCCTAGTGTTTTCTGTTCTTCATCCATGATTACAGCTCCTCAACGGCTTCAGTTCTAAGGTTTTCAACAATAAAGTCCTGACGGCTCTGGGTGTTCTTGCCCATGTAATATTCAAGCATTTTACCCAGGGAAGCGTCGGTAGGCATGGTCACTGTTTCCAGGTGCATGTTTTCGCCGATCAGAAGCTTAAAGTCTTCGGAGTCCATTTCGCCAAGACCTTTGAATCGTGTGATTTCCAGGTCCTTCTTGGTGATTTCCTTGGCGGCGCGGTCGCGTTCCTCTTCGTCGTAGCAGTAGAAGGTCTTGGACTTGTCCTTCTTATGGCGGACGCGGAACAGGGGAGCCTGCAGAATGTACAGGTGCTTTTCTGCCACCAGTTCCGGGAAGAACTGCAAGAAGAAGGTCATGAGCAACAGGCGGATGTGCATACCGTCCACGTCAGCATCGGTTGCGATAATCACCTTGTCGTAACGCAGGTCTTCCAGACCGTTTTCGATGTTCAAGGCTGCCTGCAGCAGGTTCCATTCTTCGTTTTCGTAAACAATCTTCTTGCTCAGGCCGAAACTGTTCAGCGGCTTACCGCGAAGGCTGAACACTGCCTGGGTCTTGGGGTTACGTGCCGTAGTGATGGTACCGGATGCAGAGTTACCTTCGGTAATGAAGATCATGGTTTCGTTCTTCAGCGGGTTCTTTGCATCGGTAAGGTGTACGGAACAGTCACGAAGCTTCTTGTTGTTAAGATTTGCCTTCTTGGCGCGTTCGTTGGCCAGCTTCTTTACACCAGCCAGGTCCTTGCGGAGCTTTTCGTTCTGGTTGATGCGGTCCAGCATTGCCTTGGCAACGGCTTCGTTCTTGTGAAGGTAGTTGTCCAGTTCCTTGGCCACGTAGTCCACGATCCAGGAGCGAAGTGCGGGGCCGTTGGGTGCGGTAGTGGTGCTGCCCAGCTTGGTCTTGGTCTGGGATTCGAAAACCGGTTCCTGGATACGCACGGAAATGGCACCGATAATGCAGTTACGTACGTCGCTGGCGTCGAATTCCTTCTTGAAATGGTCGCGGATGCCCTTGACCACGCCTTCGCGGAAGGCTGCCTGATGAGTACCACCCTGGGTGGTGTGCTGGCCGTTCACGAAGCTAAAGTAATGTTCACCTTCCTGGTTGGAATGGGTGATGGCGAACTCGATATCCTTGCTCTTGCAGTGGATGACGTCGTAGCGGATGGTATCGTCGGTACGGCTGTGCAAGAGGTCCAAAAGACCGTTGGGGCTTACGTAGGTCTTGTCGTTCATGATGAGGGACAAGCCTGTGTTCAGGTAAGCGTAGTTCCAGATTTTTTCTTCCATGTAGGCCGGAAGGAACCTGAAGTTCTTGAAAAGGTCGTTGTCGGGCACGAAGTAGATTTCGGTACCGTTCTTTTCGTTGGTAGCCTCGATCTTGTAGTCCTTGACTAGGATACCCTTGCTGAATTCGGCCTTTTTCACGCGACCGTCGCGAATACTGCGGACAACGAAAGTGGTGGAGAGGGCGTTTACGGCCTTGGTACCCACACCGTTCATACCCACGGACTTCTGGAAGGCTTCGGAATCGTATTTACCGCCGGTGTTCATCTTGCTTACGCAGTCGATGACCTTTTCCAGGGGGATGCCACGGCCATAGTCGCGGACGCGGCAGGCGTGGTCTTCCATGGTGATTTCGATTTTTTTGCCGGCACCCATGGCGAATTCGTCGATGGAGTTGTCGATCACTTCCTTGGCGAGAACGTAGATACCGTCATCGGGGCTCTGGCCGTCGCCCAGCTTACCGATGTACATACCCGGACGCATGCGGATATGTTCGTACCAATCCAATGTCTTAATATTACTTTCGTCGTATTTTACAGTAGCCATATCAATATCTCAAAGCGCTTTTCTGCGATCCTTTTCTATAGGTATTTAAGCGTTTTACTGAATGCTTTCGCTAGTTTTCGGCAATTTTAGGAATTTTTCCGTGTCAAAAACGTGCACATTCACAAATATAACAAAAATTTGCAATAAAAAGTGAAAATTTGTGCACTATATTGGCGTTGATATTTTATCAATAGAACCTTCGGCAGGGGTGGTGATTTTGCTCACGTACCTATTTACTTTATAGGGTGCACGGCGGGGTGGTGCCCAATGTGCGGTAAAGATAGGGTGCTTCCTATTGAAAAAGGAGTATGGAATGTTGGGCAAAAAGTTTGCTACGGGCATAGTGTCCGCACTTTTGGTGGCTGTTTCTGGATGTTTCTCCGTGGCGGCCGCAGATAATCTCACTGTAGATGGTACCACCAGAAATATGCAGGTGTACGCTCCGGCTGGTATCGAGAAAAACCGTCCCCTCATTATTCAGATGCATGGCATGAACCAGGATGCCTCCTACCAGAGGAATGCTGCCAAGTGGGAGCCTATTGCAGATACCGCCCGTTTCGTGGTGGTTTTCCCCAATGGAATTAACAAGGGCTGGGACCTGGGTGGAACCAAGGACCTGAATTTCTTGAAGGCCATCATTAACGATATGTATACCCGTTATGGAATCGACAAGAAGCGCGTTTATGTTTCGGGCTTTTCCATGGGTGGCATGATGAGTTACTACGCTGCAACCAAGATGGCCGACCAGATTGCAGCCATCGCACCTTGCTCCGGTTATCCCCTGGGCGGAGGAACTCCTTCCGGCAGCCGCCCCATGCCTATTATCCATACCCACGGTACTACTGACGACGTGGTAAATTATAATGGCGGCGTAAGCAATTTGAAGAACTGGGTGAACTACGAAAAGTGCAACACCAATTCTACCAAGTATTCCCAGTATCCGGTAGGCAAGGCTTCTTCTGCTGCATCTCTTGAAGTGTGGACGGGTTGCCAGGGCGGTAGCGAAATCCGCCTCATGACCATTGCAGGCAAGGGCCACTGGTATTCCATGGACTTGGCCAGCGTCAATACTTCCGATGAAATCTGGAACTTTGTGAAGCGATTCTCCCTGGATGGCGCTACTGGTGAAGGTGCTCCTGTTACTCCGGCTATTGTTGTGCCGACTAACCGCGATTCCATTTTCAATGGTGGCTTTGATTCTACCGATGTGGCCTGGGACTTGCAGCTGCATAGTGCTAAGGCCGTGGGCGAAATCAAGAATGGCAAGTATGTAATGGACATTGCCTCTGTTGGTGACCAACCTTATTCTGTGCAGTTAATTCAGCATGACCTGCATCTTGAAAAGAATCAGTGGTACGAAGTAAGTTTTGAAGCTAGCGCTGATGCTGCCCGCAAGCTTGAAGTCAACGTGGAACAGCATGAATCTCCGTGGGATAGCTACCTGAAGGAAAAGGGCAACTTCGATATTGGTACTGAAGCTAAGACTTATAAGCTGCAGTTCCAGATGACTGCTGCCACAGATACCAATAGCCGACTGAGCTTTAACGCCGGTACATCAGAAGGCAGGCTTACCTTGGATAACGTTTCTATCAAAAAGATTGAAGCTCCCGCAGTTCAGGAGCCGGTTTGTGAAAGCGCAGATTGTGAAGATCCGAAAACGCAGTCTATCGGTGCTCAGTTGAACCTGATGGACGGCGCAATGCGAACTTATGACGTGTTTAGCCTTTCTGGCGCCCGTTTAGGACAAGTGAAGGCTTCCAATATGTACGGCGTTCGCGCTCAAGTGAAGCTGATTACTCAGAGGGCTGGTGTCTACTTGGTGAAAACCAAGGGGATGGCTGCCTATAAAATCTCGGTGAAGTAATTTCATGAAGTAATTCAAAAGTCCGGCCTTTTAAAGGTCGGGCTTTTTTTTTGAATACTTTGTACAAAAATTTTATCCTTGTACAAAGTAATGAGAATTTCTAAATTTCCGCCCGGATTGGAATTTTACATCAATTGTTTTTGGTGTTTTGGTGTAAAATAGGAAAGGGTGTAACATGAAAAAATGCGTTCTATGGACCGCGTTGCTTTCGCTTGTGGTTTTGCTTTCCGCCTGTGAAGACGCTACAAGTGCTAGCGAAAATTCATCCCAGAATTATGTGAGCCGGGTGGATACCTTGGTTGTCAAGGACACTTTGGTGCTTAAGGATGTCAAGTACGTCTATGACACCTTGGTGAAAATTGATACTATTCATGAAGTGAAAACCTTGGTTCAGATGGATACCTTGGTGGTTCTGGATACGTTGATCTTCAAGGATACCCTGGTAACGAAGGATACTGTTTATTCTAAAGATACGGTTGTTCAAATTGACACCCTTTATTTGAATAGCTCAGTGTATCAGGGCCCAGCCCATGATGCCGTAGGCTACTTTGTCCGCATCCGTGATGTTTTGTCTGGCCTGAGGACGAATGAAAAGGTTGTTTTCTTTATCCGCCATTCCGCTCGTACAGATGACACCAGCATCAATGGCGAACTGACGGACAAGGGCAAGAGCCAAGCTCGAGAACTGGGCCAAGGCTTGAAGGTCTATGGCGATTTTGCCTTTATCAGTTCAAATTTCAAACGAGCTGCGGAAACTTGCCGCTATATCGCGGAGGGCAAGGAACAGGGAAACTTCTCGCTACAACAGTATGCTAATTTGACGGATTCCTGGTATGTGAAGGATACTGATCTTTTGGCTAAGTACAAGTCCGAAAACAATAATCAGGGTGGCTGGCCTGTGTTCTCGCGCTGGGCATTTACTTCCAGATATTCTGACGCGTTCAAGGATATTGACGAGGCTAGCCAGGAACTGATGGACTCTTATTTGGTCCTGGATTACGAAGATATGCCCAAGTACACCATCGCGGTTTCCCATGACCAGCTGCTGGTTCCTTTTGTCGCCTGGGCAACGAATCGTCTGGTGGATTTGCGCTACTATGAAACGAATAAGTGGCTTAATTACATGTCGGGCGTGGCCATGGTCGTGAACGAAACGGGTCATGTCCGCTATATCCCGGTTTACCCTGGTGTGACGGATTTGTATTCCGGAACGATGTAAAAGATCTTTTGGACCCCTTAAAAGGGATCTTTTTTCATTTTACAAAAAAAAGTTTTTAAATGTAGACTTTTTATTTGTAAAAATGTCTACAAAATTACGTTTGTAACGTAAAAATATGTAGCAAATGTAGACTTTTTATTGTATATTTGTGGACGTAAAGATAAGAGGATGTGATTATGGGTACTGCAACTTTAAAGTCTTTCGCTATGGCTTTCTGTGCATCTTTTGTTGCTCAGGGTGCTTTTGCTGCAGATTGGTTCGCCAAGGATAACCTTCAGCCGGGCCACGATCCTAGCATGATTCGTTTTGATGATGGTTATGCTCTCATGACCACCAATAACCAGCTTTCTCTTTGGACTTCCGAAGATTTGGTTAGTTGGAAGGCTCACGGCAAGACCATGACCTCGTTCCCTCAGTGGATTTATACCTACGCTCCCAAGATGGAAGACGTTTGGGCTCCCGATTTGTACGTGATGAACAATGAGTTCCGAGCCTACTATTGCGGTTCCGAATTCGGTGTTCGTAATTCTGCCATCGGTTATACCGCTTCCAAGTCCATTGTGCCGGGTACCGCAGGTTACGGCTGGACTGATCGTGGCCACGTGTTCCATACAAAGCAGGGTGCCGATAGTTATAACGCCATCGACCCCGATGTCATCAAGACCTCCAAGGGCGAATTCTGGATGGCTTTTGGCTCTTTCGGCATGGGTATTCAGCTGATCAAGTTGGACCCCACCACAGGCCTGCAGGCTAGCGACGACAAGACTGTGTATAACATCGCCCGCCGTACCAGCAAGGAAAGCGGTGGCGCCGAAGAAGGCCCCAGCCTCATTGAACATAATGGTCAGTTCTTCCTGTTTACCGCTTGGGACAAGTGCTGCCAGCAGGGTGCAACCATTGAACAGACGACTTATAAGACTGCCTATGGCCGTGCTGATAACATTACGGGCCCCTACAAGGACCGCGCTGGTTACAGCATGACTTCTGGCGGCGGCACTATTGTTCTTGAACGTTATGGTCGTTACGTAGGCCCGGGCGGTGGTGAACCTTTCCAGGATGTGAACCGTGTGCGCTTTGTGCATCACTATTATGACAATGCTGGTGATAAGTACAATCACATCCATATTCGTGATATTGTATTTACCGATGACAACTGGGCCGAAATGGGTCAGCCGTTCTTCGGTCGCTATTTGAGTGCCGAAGCTGAACACGGTGTTTTGACTCGTGCTGTTTCTGGTGACTTGGCTGTGACTCGTGGTAACAAGGCTTCCGGCAGCGAATACCTGGGTTACATCAATACCAAGGGTTCTGTGATCCATCTTCCCATGAACATCATGCAGGCTGGTGAATATATCCTCCGTTACCGCTATGCAAATGGTGGTACCGGAACTGCAACTCACAGCGTGACTGTGAATGGCAAGGCTCAGAATGTGAAACTGCCGTCCACGGGCGCTTGGGGTGAATTCCCGGAAACTTCTGTAGCCATGATTCCTGCAACCCTCAAGCGTGGTGGCAACTTCATTGATGTAAGCCCCGTACCTGATGGCGAAAACTTTGCAGAACTGGACCGTATCGACTTCCTCCGTGTCATTCGCGATACTATTCCGGGTAACGGCTTTGATAACGGTATCCGTGTCCGCTTAAACGAGGATGACGCCCTCGCCATGAAGGATGGCGCTTACGCAATCTTTGAAAACGTGATTACCGACTCCATTGTTTCTAACAAAGTTTCCATTCAGGTGAAGAATGCTTCTGGTAAACTGAGCCTCCGTTCTGGTTCCAAGTCTGGCACAGTACTTTCTGAATGTGACCTAAGCAAGGCTGAAACGGATGAAAATGGCTGGAGTGTGGTGGAATGTTCCGAAATGAAGTCCCAGAAGGGCGTTCAGGACTTCTACCTTACTGCAAGTGGTGTCTCTGGCGAAGTGGCTGTGGGCAACATCATGTTTAAGTCCGCTCCTGTTCCTATGTCCAGTTCCAGTGAAGTCGAGGAATCTTCTAGTTCCCAGCCGTATGCAATTCATTCCTTTGATATTCCGGAAACAGTTCGCTACACGGTGGCTCGCCAAGGTAATGATTTCTTTGTCCGTTTGAACATGATCGGTAAACATCAGGTTGTCTTGATGAACACCATGGGCCAGATTGTTGCAATGAGGTTCATTGATGCAGATGAATTCGGTGCCGAGGTTCGATTTGAAAATCTGCCCAAGGGTCGTTTTGTGGTGAGAGTAAAATAAAAGGGGAGTTGAGAGATGGGGTTGAAAAAGAGTTTGGGGGTTATTGCTGCTGGGCTTGTAGGGCTTTGCTCTACAACCCACGCGGCTAATCCGTTGACTACCAGTTTCTATTCTGCAGACGCTGCAGCGTTGGTTTATCACGACAGCTTGTTTATTTTTGCGGGTCACGACGAACAGGGCCCTGCAGGTACGAACAACAAGTTCTTCCTGATGAATGACTGGCATGTGATGGTTACCGATGACATGGCGAGCTATCATGATTATGGTGCTGTCCTTAACTACAAGACTTTTGCATGGGCCGATGCCAGCGCCTTTGCTGGTCATTGCGAATACCGTAATGGAAAGTTCTACTGGTACGTGGCCGTTCACCACGGCTCCATCAAGCAGGACGAAGGCTTTGCTATTGGGGTGGCCGTAGCGGATCATCCGTCTGGCCCGTGGAAAGACGCTCTCGGTCATGCGCTGATTACGGACCTTACCGAAAACGACGTCAAGCTGAATATTGATCCCGTCATCTTCTATGATGGTGATGACATCTGGATGTATTGGGGCTCCTGGAACGCCGGCCGCCGTGTAAAGCTGAAAGAGAACATGATCGAGCTTGCCAGTAAGCCTGAAGATATCAAAATCAAGGATTTCTTCGAAGCTCCCTGGATGCATAAGTTCCGTGGTAATTACTACTTCAGCTATGCTTCCGGTTATCCCTCTACAACAAATTATTCCATGGCTCCTTCCATCAATGGTCCTTGGACCCAGATGGGGGTGATTAATGCCAAGGAAGACAATTCTGAAACCAATCATCAGGCTATTTTCAAGTACATGGGCCATTGGTACTTTATGCATCATGGTGCCAATTCTCCCGGAGGCTGGACTTATCGCCGTTCCGTGAATATTGATTACCTGTACTATGATCGAGATGGCAAGATTCAGAAAATCGTTCGTACTGATGGTGTAGATAAAGTAAATAACGCCTTAATCAAGGATGGCGGCTACCGTCTTACGGTAAGTCATAGCAATTTGACTTTGCAGGATGATGGTGATATGGTTGTGCAGCAGGTTGCTGACGAAACTGCTGAAAACCAGATGTGGGTTATTGCCCAAGGCAAGAATGCCCGCCATTACACATTGCAGAACTTTGCTACCAAGAAGTATTACTGCCCGTCCAATACTTTGTTGGATACCGTTCGTACCAAGGAAACTCCCTGCGAAATTCGTATTGAAAATGCTTCTGAAAAGAAGGGCTATTACCTTTTCGCAAATTATGATGACGATTATCTCGGTGACGTGCTGAATATTTCCAAGGAGCCTGGTATGCCGGTGATTACTTGGGTTCGCTCTGGAACTGATAATCAGAAGGTCCGCTTTGATGCGGTAACATTGCCCGAGCCGCCGGAATCATCCTCCAGCTCTGCTATTACCTCTAGCAGTTCGTATGATATCGGCAGCAGTAGTGGTACCGCATCCTTTGTTTCTGCTGAAAAAATAGGTAATCCGCAGTTGGTTTCGTTCTCCCGTAATGCTGGAATCCGTTTTTCTGAACCTGTCGACTATATGATGATGGATGTTCAGGGTAACGTTCTCCATAAGGGTTTTGGGGCTGAAATCCCTGCCGCAATAATGAAATCCGGAGTGTTCTTGCTGAAATTCGGCGGAAAAATCCAAAGAATCCGCATGTAATGAGAAATAGGACGCTACGTAGGTTTTTCGTAGCGTTCTTTTTTTATTGAAGTTTTGTATATTAGGAACGTTAAGTAAATGAGGTTTATTATGAAGTTTTCCACAATGTTGACCCGTTCCCTGTTGGCAATGAGCTTTGTCGCTCTTGTTGGCTGTGGCGAAGAAACTGCAGGCTCCAATGGTGATGACGAAGTCGCCTTCGATTGCACTGTTTCCGATGGGATTAAGGTTGTCTCTCCTAAGGGTGGCGAAACCTTTAAGGTGGGTGATACCATTGAAGTCGTTTTTGGCGTTGACGTTCTTGATGGCTCCTTTAGAATTGTGTATCAGACCTCGGATGAAGATAGAGGCTGGGATTTGACTGAAGAGTCTGTTCAGGCAGAAGATCTGAAGATTGACGGAAAGACTTGCAACACCGTTAAGGTTGTGCTGGATGCGGAATATGTCGAACCGTCTAATACCGCCCTCATTAGCGTGATTCCTTACGTCCTAGAAAAGAAGTATGGAAATTCCAAAAAGTTTAAGGTCGTAGAATAGTATCTGCCTTGAATAGTTACTTGAAATTTGAAGATCCTTCTATCACCGTGGCTCTTGTGGGCTGCGGTGGTTTTATTGGTAGCCATCTCTTAAAGGCTATCTTGGAACGCACCCAGTGGCGTGTATTTGGCGTGGACCTGGATTCCTACAGAATTCAGGAACATTTGTCTAATGATCGCTTCGAATTTTTAAGTGCAGACTTGAACGAGCGTAGTGTCGTTGATCGGTTGGCTAGGTACCCGATTGTGGTGAACCTGGCTGCCATTTGTACGCCTAGCCGATATATGGCTGAAGCGGCAACAGTAATCCGCAGTAACTATGATCACCCGGCGCGCTTGGCCGATGCTTGTGCCAAGAGTGGTTCCTGGCTTATCCATTTCTCGACCTCGGAAATTTATGGTAAGACGGCAGCTGATTCTGGTTTGCTTGATGAGGATCGCTCCGAAATTACCTTTGGTCCGGTAACGGCTAGCCGTTGGAGCTATGCCACGGCAAAACTTTTGACGGAACGTTACCTAGTTGGTTTGGAAGGCTTGCGTTGGTCAGTTGTGCGTCCCTTTAATTTTGTTGGCCCCTACATGGATTTCATGCCGGGTGTAGATGGGGAAGGGATTCCTCGCGTGCTGGCAAATTTCTCCTCGGCACTTGTTCGCGGCGTGGCTTTGAAATTGGTGAATGGCGGTGTCGCGAAGCGTAGCTTTACATCCGTTCATGACGCTGTGGATTTTATGTTTTGCTTGTTTAGGGCGGGCGCTGCTGCTGAAGGTCATGCGTTCAACGTAGGCAATCCTGATAATGAATTGACCATTGCGGAACTTGCTTCTCGTATGCGAAAGATTTACGCGAAAATCAAGGGCGTTGATGAGTCGGCTGTACCGCAGCCGGTCGCTATTGATGGTGAAGAATATTACGGCAAGGGTTATGAAGATTCCTTGCGCCGCATGCCTAGTGTGACAAAGGCTGAAAAGATCCTTGGATTCAGGGCTACGACTCCTTTGGATGTTGTGCTGGAAGAATCCTTGAGGTGGTTTGTGGACCATTACCAGGTTGTTGTAAACCCGATGGCGGCGGAATAATGTCCGCAGGAATAATGTCCGCACCTGTTTTCGATACCTTTATTTTTGTTCCTGCCTATAATGTGGAAAAGACGTTGGCGGGAGTTCTTGAAAAGATTCCGGAATCTGTCTGGAAACGTTCCAGAATTCTTGTGATTAATGATGGTTCCAAGGATGGTACGGGAAATGTTGCCCGCAAATATCCTGTAGAATATTTCGCGTTTGAACAAAATAGTGGTTATGGAGCTGTTGTAAAAAAAGGAATTGCCGAGGGGCTGGCAAGTGGGGCGAAATACATTGCTTGCTTGCATGGAGATGGCCAATATCCTGCGAATCTGTTGGATGAGTTTCTTGAACATCTGGAAAATTTCAAGGCTGAGGTCCGTGTTGCTGACGGCTCCGTTGAAAAGCGTAGCTTGGCTCTTTTGCAGGGAAGTCGCCGCGCTGTTGCAGGGGGAGCCAAGGCGGGGAATATGCCTTTGCACAAACGTATTGGCGGAGCCTTCTTGACGGCGCTTGAAAACGTTGCTTTTAAATACAAGCTAACGGACCGCCATAGCGGATTTATTCTTTATAATGCAGAATTTCTCCGCCAGGTAGATGTAGATAAATTAAGTCCCAGTTTCGACATTGACTTGGAATTGATTTCCATTGCAGATGCGAGGTTTGCTTTGGGTGAATTGCCTATTCCCACGGTTTATGCCGATGAAAAATCCAATTTGAATGTGATTAATTACGGCTTACGTTGCCTTCGGTTGGTTTGGCGACGTTTGTGGATGAATTAACGGCTGATTTGATTATATATTTAAGGACATGATCAAGTCCTTAACTTCCGCTTTGAATAACGTTCTTCTTGGAAAGAACGATACTGTTGAACTTTTACTCATGGCACTTTTGGCCGATGGCCATGTGCTGATTGAAGATGTTCCTGGTACAGGTAAGACCACTTTGAGCAAGGCTTTGGCTGCTGCGGTGGGTGCCGACTTTGCCCGAATCCAGTTTACTCCGGATTTGCTCCCTGCTGATGTGACTGGCGGTGCCGTATATAATGCCAAGACTGGCGAATTCAATATTAAGAAAGGTCCTGTTTTTACTCAGATCCTTTTGGCTGATGAAATCAACCGTGCGTCGCCCCGAACCCAGAGTTCTTTGCTGGAAGCTATGGAAGAACGCCAGGTTTCCTTGGAAGGTGAACGCCACAAGTTGCCGGAACTCTTTATGGTTCTTGCTACAGAAAACCCTGTGGAATTCCACGGGGTGTTCCCGCTGCCGGAAGCTCAGATGGACCGTTTTATGGTGAGAATTTCTGTGGGGTACCCGTCGGAGGAAACGGAACTTGATATTCTGCGTTCTCATCGCGAAGGCAGGCCCATTGACAAGGTGGTGGCGGTGACGCGCCCCGAGGACATTCTGAAGGCTCGTGCCCAGGTGATGAAGGTTCATGTGGACGAGTCCCTGGAGCGTTATGTGGTTTCCTTGGTGCAGGCGACAAGAAACGATGGCGGTGTCCGTTTGGCGGCAAGCCCTCGTGCTGGCCTAAACCTGATTCGTATGGCTCAGGCCTGCGCCTTTATGAATGGCCGTGACTTTGTGAATCCCGATGATATCCAGAGGGTATTCTTCCCGGTAATGGAACATCGCGTGTTCGCCAAGGACAGCGCCAATCCTGAAGCTAGCAAGAATATTTTGCAGAGTATACTGAAGAAGGTTGCTATTCCGAAATAGTGAACAGTGAACAATGAAGAATGTTTGTTTGAAAATTTGTTGCTCACCGATCAAAAACTCATAACTCACCCCTCGAACCTGGAACCTCAAATGTCTTTCGCCAAATGGTTTGTAAATAGCGTCCCCCGTGCGCCTAAGCGTGCGGGCTTGTTGATGCATGCTTACTACCTGTGGCAAGAATACTTGACTACCGCGGGGCGTGCTGCGTTTGCCTTGTTCCCTCTTGCGATGGCTTCTGGTATGATTCCCGGATTCTGGGCTGCCTGGATTTTTTGTGGCCTTGATTTCCTGTTGATCCTGGGAACGATTATCTCCCTGTTTGTATCCTGCAAACTCAATTATGTGACGGTAGATAACGTGGTGGTGGCGCCTGCCTATGAAGGCGAGGTGGCGACGGTTACCGCGGAAGTTGGCGTTGGATTGGAAGACTCGGTCAATGCCATAGGCCGTCGTAAAATTCGTGGTAAAGGTCCTTCTCGATTGGATTCCGTTCAGTTAGCTTCCTTCCGAATGGATCCAAGTTTAAAATGTGAAGGATCTGAATTCGTCCAAATTTCGAAAGCCGATGGGTTGAAAAAATTGGAATGCAAAATTCAGACAAAGGATCGTGGCGCCTATCCTCTGAAAAAAGTTTCTGCCTGTGTTCTTGAAATCATGGGAATCCTGCAGTGGCCTTATCCGTTCAGAGGTTCTGCTGAGCTTTTGGTCTATCCGCGGCCTGTAAATGTGGGTGAGTTTCCGTTTTTGACCGCAGGTGCATCCGGTATGGTATTTGCTCCGCTTTTAATGCCAAGCCTTACCCGCGGAATGAATTTTGTCGGTGTACGTGAATATCGTGAGGGCGACGCTCTTCGCGATTTGCACCATAGGGCTTTTGCCCGATATGGCCGCCCCTTCACCAAGGAATTTGAAACAGAACGAGGGGCGGGTGCAATTCTCGTTCTTGATACGGCGGCACCGACGTTTGCGGAACGTCAACATCTGGAAGCTGCCATCAGGCTCACTGCAGGCATTGGCCTGTGGCTTATGGAAAGAAACATCCTGGGCCGTTTCTTTATCGATGACGAAGAAATTTCTCTTGCAGGTTCCGGTGCCGCCGATGGTGAACGCCGCAAGAACTTGCTTGATGCCCTTGCTCGCATTCCTGCGGCAAGCCTCACCAATGCGAAAAAGCCTACGCCTTGGTCCCCTGCGGCTCGTCCCATGGATCCTGTTTTACGCGTCGGGCTTTTCTCCAAGGAAGAACCTCTGGTCCACAAGCACATTGTGGTCACCCGCTTCAAGGGCGACGTCCCTGCCAACGGTGAATCCAGTTCAGACAAGATCCTTTACGTTGATGCCAAAACCACTGGCGGAGTGTCTCTATGAAAAAAGAAATCGTAGACATCCGCTATGTGACCAAGGTACTGTTCCTTGTGTTGACCTCCTTCAATCTGGGTCATACCTTTGGAGTGACTTGGCTGGGCCTGATTTTTACAGCCTTCTTTGCCGTCACAGGATTTTTAAACGCCTCAAGCCGACGAGAATTTTCGAAGCGCCCCAAGTACAACAAGATTCCCGCTTATGGTGCCATTGTTCCGCTGGCGCTTTACTGGGTCATGACTCCGGGGGTTGAAGGCGGGGTGAATCCGGTAATGGTTTTCTTGCCTGGATTGTATTTGCTGTTCCTCGCCGCCCTCCAGGAACGAAGCCGTGGAAATGGAGGCTTTGAAGCCTTTGTCGCCTTTGATGGTGTGGCCGCACTTTTGTTTAGTTTCTTCTCGATTCCAAGAGGCTGGGCCCCTGTGGGCTTTGTGGCGCTTCTGCTGGCGGTGTTCTCCTACAGCCGTCGTGGCACCGCATGGTACAAGTATGTGCTTTTCTTGCTGATCGTAGCCATGCTCAGCGCTTCATCCTACGGGGGCTGGCGTTACTGGCGGGCTCACCGTTACGAAAGAGGTGCTAAGTGGGCCGACGACTATTACCAGCGTGAACGCGTCATGGGCTTTGATCAGGTTGCGGCCCTGGGAAGCTTCGGTAGCAACTATAACGGCAAGTACAATGACCAGGTGGTGCTTCGTGTCTGGGATTCTTTGCCGTCCACTTATTTGAAGGCTGCCAGCTATGAAAAGTATGTGGCGGGCATTTGGAAACTCCCCACGGAACCGGCCAAAACCTTGACTCCCGCTTATTACCAGGTGGACTACGCGGTTCTTGAAGTTGCCGATTCGTTAACAAAGCCGTTTGATACAACGGGGGCTCCACGCCCTGTTCGCCAGGTTTGGGTGCAGTCCACCATCAATAATTTTGGATTTGTATTTGCCCCCTATGGAACTGTGGGCTTTGCTGCCAAGGATGTAGATTCCCTCCAGTATTTTGCCGGCGGTATGGTGAATGGCCTGGGCCAAAATGGAAAACGTTCGGACTGGCATTACTTTGTTTGTGATGACCGTGCAGGCTCCGTCGGATATGTCGAATCCACTGACTCTGCAAAATTTTCCGATTGCCAAGTTCCGGATTCCCTGCTTGCGTACAGGGCCGGTGATTTGCAAATTGGAAAACGATATGAACCTTTGGTTGATTCTGTGGTTCTCGCCATGGGCCTTGTTCGCGGCGATTCCTTGAATGAATCCTTGGAAGGTTCCGTACCGGTTCGTGATGAAGAAAATCTTCAGCGAATTCTTGCGTACTTCAAAAATAACTTTACTTACTCCTTGCAAGTTCCTGGATTGAACCGTTGGCAAGGTGGCTCCAATCCAAACAACGATCCTTTGTCTGTTTTCTGGCATGCTAGGCAGGGCTTCTGCGAATACTACGCCACCTTGTCTGTGCTGGCCTTGCGTCGTGTTGGAATACCTGCCCGCTACGTCACTGGTTTTGCGCACCCGGAAGTGGTGGAGGGACGGCCTTACGCCATCTTCCGTCGAAAGCATTCCCATTCCTGGGTGGAAGCCTTTGTGGATGGTCACTGGGTGATCTTTGACCCGACTCCTCCAATGATGCTGGCTCCGTTAGGTTCCGAACCCAACTGGTTTGCCGTAAAGTGGGAAGGCCTGCAAGGTCGTGCAGCTCGCATCATGCATTTCCTCAAGGAAGGGGAATGGCGCCGTACTGTAGACGCTTGGCAGAACTACACACAAAAGATTACGGATGGTGTTGCCATTTACGTGGCTCTGGTAATTGCAATCCTCGCCTTTGTGGGTCTTAAGATTCGCAGATACATAAAGGGCCGCCGTCGCAACATCATTACCCCGAAGAATGCCGCCGCTATCGAATGGGCCCGTAGGCTGACCAAGGCTGAACTAACCCTAGCGACCCTGGGTTTCCATCGAGAAGATGGAGAAACCGTAGGTGCGTTTGTTAAACGATTGCTGAAGGTAAATGTCGTAGACTCTACGTCGAAAGAAAAGTTACAACAGTCCATATCGGTTCTTCAAGACTACGAAGAACAAAGATGGGTTAAATAGGAGGAATCATGAAATATTTATGGAGTTCAATTGCTGTCGCCGCGGTACTTGTTGCTTGCGGTGATGAGCCTACGAATAATGTGTCGAATGCGGAAGATGTAGAATCATCCTCGTCTATATCTAAGGTGGATTCTGTAGAATCTTCTTCATCGGTATCTAAGGCTGATTCTGCAGGTTCATCTTCTTCAATATCTAAGGTTGATTCTACGGCAAAGTCTTCGTCAAGTAAAGGAACGAAGTATGAAACTGTTGTTTCTTACGGCGAAATGACTGACCCGCGAGACTCAAAAACATATAAGACCATTACCTTGAAATATTTTGATGGCGAGGATTCTATAACCAGCGATACCTGGATGGCCGAAGACCTTGCGTACAATGCAGAATATGCCGATCAAGTCATTGTTGAAAATGGAGTACATCTTTATGCCATGCCTGCGGCAATGGATTCCTTAAAATCGGGTTGCGGTTATTTGGACTTAGCCGATATTTGGTATTGTATACTTCCCAAAAATTTCCAAGGAATCTGCCCCGATGGTTGGCGAATGCCTTCCTCTAAAGAGGCTAGTCATTTCGCTTCTATATTGAAAGGTAATAGCGATGCCGAAGCTGCTTTTTACCATTCCTCTAGTGCAAGCGAATGCGAAGATAGTGATTATTTCTGGACAAGCACAGAATTGGGCTTTGGTCTTTTTTCTGGATCCGGTGTTCGCAAAGAATGTGTGAATTCGTTTGATTACCCTATTGAATCCTTTGCACCGGTTCGTTGTTTGAAGGGCGAGGGTGTTCATGTGGAACCGGTGATTCCCTGGCCTGAGAAATATAAAGGTAATTTTGGGACTTTGACTGATTCTCGCGATGATAAAACTTACAAGACCGTGAAAATTGGTGAACAGACCTGGATGGCCGAGAACTTGGACTACTATATGTCCGATTCAACCAGCATTTGCAACGATTTTGACGAGGATTGTTCCAGGTATCACAGGTTCTATACTTGGACTGCAGCCATGGAAGCTTGCCCCCAGGGTTGGCATTTGCCGACAGAGGCTGAATTTACAACATTGAAGAACTTTGTATTGAAGGATTGGCCCGACTATAGAGTGCTGAGCTTGTTGGGTGAACAATATGGCTGGGAAACGGAAACCTATGATGCTTATGGATTTGGTGCCAAGTATGATTTTTCGCCTTTTGATAATCCTAGAGGCGAATTCACTTACAAAGGTTCTGCCGCGTATTGGTCTTCTTCTGAGGCTTCTGATAGCGCCAGTGCGAAAGCACTTTGGCTGCAACTTGATTCCCGTCCCGAAAGCGATAGTATGAACAAAAACTATTATGCTGGAGTGCGTTGCTTGAAGGATTAATAAGTCCTGTTGCAAAAATGGTAATAAAAGAAACCCGAACCGAGAGGTCCGGGTTTTCTTGTTTAAAATTCTCGTCAATTACAAACTATAAATCGTAATTCATAATTCATAATTGCGCGAAGCGCTTACAGCTTCATGTCGGAAAGGCGGGTGTGTTCCACGGCGTCGAATTCGTCCTGGATTTCCTTGGAGGGCTGCTTGGTCAAAAGGCTTACCACGATGATGGTAATCATGCTGAAGACAAAGCCCGGAACCAGTTCGTAGATCTGGAAGATTTCTGCGCTAAGGCCAGAGAGGTAGAACTTCCAGACGAAGGTGGTGATACCGCCGACCAGCATACCGGAAACGGCTGCGGGGAGGGTTGTACGCTTCCAGAAGAGGGCCAACAGAACCAGCGGACCGAAGGTAGCGCCAAAGCCACCCCAGGCAAAGCTAACGAGGCTCATGACCACATCAAGGAAGCTCTTGCCCTGCTTGACGCCGTCGGCAGACGGTGCGCCCTGGAGAGCGACGAGAACAGCGATGATAGCGATGACGGCCACCACAATACGGCTAACCCACATGAGTTCCTTGTTGGATGCGTTCTTGCGGAAGATGTGCTTGTACATGTCGTTACTGAAAGCGGAAGCAGAAACCAGGAGCTGGGAGTCTGCAGTACTCATGATAGCGGCGAGAATTGCAGCCATGAGGATAGAAGCGATTGCCGGATGGCAGAGGGCCTGGCAGAGAACCATGAAGATACGTTCCGGGTCCTGGATGGAGAGACCGTTGGCGCTTACATAGTAGTTACCCAGGAGGCCGATCATGATCACTGCACCGAGGCAGATGATAACCCAGGTCATGGCGATGCGGCGGGAGTGCTTGATTTCCTCGGCGTTCTTGATGGACATGAAACGCACCAGAATGTGGGGCATGCCGAAGTAGCCAAGACCCCAGGCGAGGCTGGAAATCAAGGAGATGAAACCGATGGCCTTGCCGGTAGAAGCGTTGGTGAAAAGGCTCATGAGGTAGGGGTTCTGTGCGTTCACTGCATCCATGGTAGCAGCAAAGCCGCCGCCGGTAACGCAGATGATGGTGGGAATCACGAGAACGGCGATGAGCATCATGGAAGCCTGGATGAAGTCGGTCCAGCAGACTGCGAAGAAGCCGCCCATGAAGGTGTAGCTTACGACCACCACAGCACCGATGATAAGGCCGGTGGTGTAGTCCAGACCGAAGATGGTGCCGAAGAGCTTAGCGGAAGCCACGAAGCCGGACACAGTGTAGAAGAGGAAGAAGGCCAGGATGAAGAAGGATGCGATTACGCGGATAACGCCCTTCTTGTCGCGGAAACGGTTGGAGAGGAAGTCGGGGAGGGTGATGGAGTCGTTGCAGAAGTGGGAGTACTTGCGGAGACGACGGCCCACAATCTTCCAGTTGAAGTAAGTACCGATTACGAGGCCGATGCCGATCCAAGCTTCGGAGAAACCGCTGACGAAGATGGCGCCCGGGAGACCCATGAGCATCCAGCCACTCATATCGGAGGCCTGGGCGGACATTGCCACCACCCACTTGTTCATGCCTCGATCGCCCAGGTAGTAGGCATTCAGGCTGTTGGCTTTCTTTGAGAAGTAGGCACCGATGCCTAGCATCATCAACAAGTAAAGAATAAAGACTACAACGGTCATTTGTTCCTCTTCCGGTTGTGGCGAAACCCATCTCGAGGTTTTCGCCTGTGTTATTAATTATTCCAAGTTGGAAGATAGAAATATTTTCTATATAGCACACCATGTCAAATCCCAGCGAGTACAATTTCAAGGTCATTGCAAAAATCAGGAGCGACTTTCCCGACAAATTCGGAATTCCCCGCCAGAGCGGTCTTCTGAAGAAAATGAAGTCCTCCATCGTCTTTGAACCTGAGTTCCGCATTGCCGACGCCTTGCGTGGTCTCGAGGGCTTTAGCCATCTTTGGATCCTGTGGATATTTTCAGAAAATGTAAGACTGGACGAAAACGGCGATAACCGCTGGAGCCCCACGGTACGTCCCCCGCGTCTAGGCGGGAACAAACGCCTGGGTGTCTTTGCCACACGTAGCAGCTTCCGCCCTAATCCGCTGGCCATGAGCTGCGTGAAGATCGAGGAAGTCCGCCTGGATGGTCCCAACGGGCCAGAAATTATTGTCAGCGGCGCCGACCTTATGGACGGAACCCCCATTGTGGATGTGAAACCTTACCTGCCTTATGCGGATTCCATTCCCGACGCGTTGGGCGGTTTTGCGGAAGCCGTTCGCAAAAGGCATGTGGATGTGGATTTCCCGGAGGCGCTTGCGGTTAAGATTGGCGATAAGCTTGAAACCCTGACGGAAATCCTTGCTCAGGACCCGCGCCCCGCCTACCAGAACGATCCCGAACGTATTTACGGTTTCAAGTTTGCAGGCTTTGACGTTAAGTTCAGGGTTCAGGACGACTTATTGACGGTTGTGGATCTCGCCCCGCTTTAAAGAAACGTTATTTATTAACGTGGAGCGGTACGATCTTGTTTATTCCGGCCACGGAAATTCGCACGATATAACTTCCCGAGGAAAGCTTTTGGGAACAGAGCTTGATTGCTTCTGCATAGCTCATGTTCTTTTCGCTGAACTGCACGATTTCCTGTCCCAGTAATGTATAGACGTAGGCCTTGTTTTTACTTGGGGCTTCTCCAGCGATGCTTGCGTGCGATGTTGCTGAAAACAATCCCCCGAAAAGAGTGAAAAAAGCCAGTGCTTTTCCACAGTACCGAATCCGATCCATAATGTTCTCCATAAACAGCGGATCCCCTTTCCGCCTAACACAACCCAAAGATAGAACCCTAGGTTTTGGGTTCCCACCCCTTGGCGGTATCTTTTGTTGTTGGCATTTACAACAAATGTTGCCAAATATTTGCGTTTTTCGGTAAAATAATGTTCATCATGAATCCGCTGTTCAGAACTTTTTCTTATATTCCGTTGTAAATAACGAGGTTTTACAATGAAAAAAGTTTCTATGATGCTTGCTATCGCCGGTTTGGGCGCTGCAACTTTGATGACTGCTTGCGATTCCGGTTCCACCGAAGCCAAGAAGCCCTCCAAGGCTGAAGAATGTGCTGCTGGCGTTTCCACCGAATGTATGGTTGGCGAATGGTCCATGAAGGGCTTCGCATCCAAGGATGGTGGTGCTATGCATCCGGGCTATGACTATACTTCCGCTCCGGGTAAGCTTACCTTCACGGATGATGGTCAGTTCAAGGTTGATATTCCGACAGGTGCTCCGTCTGAATTTACTTCTGTAGACTGCAACCCCATTTATGGTACTTGGAGTGTTGACGCAGGCGTTTTGACCATGACCACCAAGATGAGAAACCTCTGCATGGCTACTAAGGTCTTCACCGGTTCCCCGAAGATTACCGTTGGTGCTACTGTCGACATGGATCTTGGTCAGTTGTTCTTCCTGTACAACGCAACAGACGAAGCTTCCGACCGTGCCGGTTACACAGAAGTGTTCTCCATTAGCGCTCAGTAATCGTTAGCACTCAGCCGTCGTTGACGGAATAAAATTGAAGAAGCCCTGGTTCTTGACCAGGGCTTTTTCTTTACCAAAGGTTTTGTTCGGTGGCAGATTACTGCACTCCGGAATCTCCACCCTTAACGGCAACGTAGCGCATTTCGTTCTTGTCGTTAATGATGATGGCGACGCCTGCCAGGTAGTTCAGCCAGTTACGGGGAGGAGGTTCGTTGATGGCGTGGAGCTTCAAGTCAACCTGCTTGTTGGTTGCCCAGATTACCAGCGGTGCGAGAACCTGGTCGTGGGATGCTGCCAAGGTGTACTTCGGCATGCTGGCGTAGTCCTTTACGATAAGGCCGATGAGTTCAAGGCTGCGTTCTTCGATGTCGTAGAATGCGTCGGCGTAGGTACCTTCGTAAGCCCAGGCGGTGTACATGACGTTCACGTTCTTGATGGTGTCGCGTGCAACGTATGCGTCGCGGATGTCCTTGTCCTTGATGTACCAGCCGTCCTTAAGCTGCTTCAAGGTGTCCGGCGCGAATGCGGGGGAGACGAATGCGAGATGTTTGACGCCGTCTTCGTCTTCGACGGTGGTGGTGTCGTAGACGGCTTCACCGCGGCCTACAGCAAAGCCTAGGGCTGTCTGGTAGGTACGGGTCATGCCGGAGAAAATGTATTTGAACGGTTCAGTACCGACAATCTTCTTTCCTGCGGCGACAGCTTCGTCGAAACCGTCTTCCGTGAGGCAGGATTCGTTGCCGATAAAGCGTTCACGTTCGCCATGGCGTACGATGAAGACCACCTTTTCGTTGCACTGGATGTTCTTATAGATTTCGCCGATGTCGACAAAGTCGTTCAGCGGGAAGTCTACGGGAGTGGCCACCTGTCCTGCTGCGCAGCCGGCGTCGGTCTGCTGTTCCGGCGGAAGGACCTGACCTGCAGAACTGCTGGAGCCCGGAATTTCGCTGGTGCCAGCGGAGGAGGAAGATTCTCCTGCGACGGGAACGATGGAAGAGGAACTTGCGACCGGGGTGTCGGTAGGTGCGTTACCCGGGTTATTGTCGTCACCGCAGGCGGTGAATGCAAAACCTGCGGCAACTACGGATGCTAAAATTGCGCTAGAGAAGATTTTGGACTTCATAGTTAATCCTTAATTAATACTTCTCTAATATAAATTATTTGGATTGCTTACTTTGTAAACTCTTCTTTATTGTTGTAGTTGCAGGCGTTTCTGCGTTTCAACTCGTTGTTCAGCGGCACGTAGATGAGGCTGAAAAGAACATATCCGGAAAGCAATACCAGCCAATGGTTCCAACCCAGGCGGGTTTCGATAAAGTGCATTTCCAGGAACATGAAGGGACCTGCAATCAGGAACAGCGGAAGTTGACGGCATTGGTCGCCCAGGGAAAACCTACTTTCGTAGCTCACGATGGAATTCATCATGGGGAAGCTGGTGCAGAATCCGCCCATAAGCTGCTTGATGAACATGAGCCCGCTGACCACTCCTGCGATGGCGGGAGCCTTAATATATATAGGTAGGGGAGTCTTGTATCGTACGCCGGACTTGTACTTCTGCTTCTGGAACATGATAAGCCCGACGATGAAGTCGAATGCGCAAACGCCGATGAAGAAAGCTTCGCTGCTAGGGATGCGGGGCATGAGGAAGGTACCCATGGCGACAAAGCAGACGAGTCCGATGACGATGGCGGGTACGATAGGAATCTTTGCCTTGTAGTGCAGCACACGGACAATGTTGGCGTACAGCATGCACATGAATCCGGAAATAGCGTTTGCTGCTCCGATGGGCAGTCCTACGGCGATATAGGCGAATCCGAAGGGGATGGGGATGGTGGCCGTGACCGCCTTGAGCTGGGGATCCTTCAGGTAGGCGCTGAGGGTTCCCAGGGCGGTGACCATGAAGACCAGTAGCCAGTCGTAGAAGGAAAAATGGAAGTTTAGGGACTCAAGCATGGTGTTTTTTTTGAAATTCGGGCGTAAAAATAGCTAGTGGACAGAGAAAAGTGAATAGTTGAGGCCTTTTTAGTGCAATTTTTCTTTTAATTCGTAATTCGTAATTAATAATTAAGTTATATTTCCACCAACGTCATTTCGCCTTGGTATTCCCGTCCAGTTAATTCCACTGGGAGTGAAAGTAGAATACTCGGGTGCAAACGTGTAAAACAGTAAAACAAACAAACCAAAAGGAACAGGTAGTAAAATGGCTACTATTACTAAAGAAAAGGCTGCAGAAATCACCGCTAAGTTTGGCGCAAACGAAAAGGACACCGGTAACGTCCGCGTTCAGATCGCTCTCTTGACCGAAAAGATCAAGAACCTCACTGAACATGCCAAGCAGCACAAGAAGGACCACCACTCTCTGCGTGGTCTGACTGCAATGGTTGCAAAGCGCAAGAACCTCATCCGCTACTACAGCGAAAAGGACATCATTGCAGCTCGTGCTCTCATCAAGGAACTTGGTCTCCGCGGTTAATTCTCTCACTTTGGAGATTATAACTTATGTCTATTGACGCATACCAAGCCAAGTACGGCAAGATGCTCGATCCGAAGGAAGAGTCCGTTACTCTTCCCGACGGCCGAGTACTCACGTTCGAAACTGGCCGACTGGCAAAGCAGGCTCGCGGTTCTGCTGTTGCTAAGATGGGTGATGCTTTCCTCCTTTCTACCGTTTGCTACGGTGAAGAAAAGGATGGCGACTTCTTCCCTCTGACTGTTGAATATCGCGAAAAGTCTTACGCTGCTGGTCGCCTCCCGGGCGGCTACAGCAAGCGCGAACCGGGCCGTCCGTCCGACGAAGAAATCCTCTCCGCTCGTATCATCGACCGTCCGATCCGCCCGATGTTCCCGGAAAACTTCACTCGTGAAGTCCAGGTCATCGTTCAGGTTCTCTCCGCTGACAAGAAGTTCGCACCCGACGTTCTCGGCGTGTCCGCAGCTTCTCTGTCTATCGGCCTCTCCGAACTCCCGTTCGAACAGCAGGTTGCTGCAGTTCGCGTGGCTGTCGTTGATGGTCAGAACATTGTCATGCCTACTTACGACCAGCTCGCTGTGGCCGATCTTGACCTGGTGGTCGCCGGTACAGAAGACTCTGTCTGCATGGTCGAAGGTGGTGCTTACGAAGTTTCTGAAGACACCATGATCGGCGCAATCCTCGCTGGCCACGAAGTCATCAAGGAAATGTGCAAGGCTCAGCAGAAGCTCGTTGAACGTTGCGCTAAGCCGAAGATGGAACTGAAGCCCCAGCATGTGGGTGAAGAACACGACAAGCTCCTCGCTACCGTTAAGGAAGTTGTTTGGGAAGAACTCAATAAGGACGTTCATTCCAACATGGTGAAGACCGACTTCTATCCGGCAATGGCAGACCTCTGCAAGCGCATGCTTGAAGACGAACGCATTACCGCTATTACCGGTGCAGGTGACGAAGCCGACGCTAAGCTCGTTGCTGACGCTAAGGCAATCTTCAGCGATTACGAACGCACCGCAATGCGTGAAATGATCTTGAACGAACATGTTCGTCTTGATGGCCGTACCACCACCGAAGTTCGTCCTATCGAAATCGAAATGGGCGTCCTCCCGCGTGCTCACGGTTCCGCTATCTTCCAGCGTGGTGAAACCCAGGGTCTCGTTATCTGCACCCTCGGTACCAAGGCTGACGAACAGCGTTACGAAAGCTTGCAGGGCGAAGGCTCCAAGAGCTACATGCTTCATTACAACTTCCCGCCGTACTCCGTCGGTGAATGCAAGAAGCTTGGCCTTTCTCGTCGCGAAATCGGCCACGGCCACTTGGCAGAACGCTCTCTCGCCGCAGTTCTTCCGCTCCCGGAAGACTTCCCGTACACCATCCGCGTTTGCTCTGAAATCGAAGAATCCAACGGTTCTTCTTCCATGGCTTCCGTTTGCGGTGGCTGCCTTTCCTTGATGGACGCTGGCGTTCCTATCAAGGCTCCGGTTGCTGGTATCGCAATGGGCCTCATCTCCGAAAAGGGTTCCGTGAAGGAAGGCGGCAAGATTGAAATCTTGTCCGACATTACCGGCACCGAAGACCACCTCGGCGATATGGACTTCAAGGTTACTGGTACCGCTGAAGGTATCACGGCCTTCCAGATGGATATTAAGATTCGCGGCATCACCCCGGAACTCATGCGTCAGGCTCTCGAACAGGCTAAGCAGGGTCGTCTCCACATCCTGGAAAAGATGACTACTCTCGGCCTCCCGGCACCGCGTCCGCAGGTTTCCGAAAAGGCTCCCACCATGATCAAGATGAAGGTCCCGACCAACAAGATTCGTGACGTCATCGGTTCTGGTGGCTCTGTCATCAAGGGTATGCAGTCTCAGACTGGTTGCACCATCACCATCGACGACAACGGTAACGTTGATATCGCTGCTCCGACTGGTAAGGCTGCCGCTGTTTGCCGCCGCATGATCGAAGAACTTACTGCTGAACCGGAAGCCGGTCGCAAGTACAAGGGCAAGGTGAAGACGATCCAGCCGTTCGGCGCATTCGTCGAAATCCTCCCGGGTCGCGATGGCCTCGTTCACATCTCCGAACTTGCCGACCACCGTGTCGATAAGGTCGAAGACGTTGTTCACGTCGGTGACGAAGTTGAAGTTCTCTGCCTCGGTGTAGACCCGAAGGGCAAGGTGAAGCTTTCCATGAAGGCTTTGCTCCCGACCAAGGCTGAAGAAGCTGCTCCTGCTGCAGAAGCCCCGGCTGCTGAAGCACCTGCCGCTGAAGCTCCGGCCGCTCCCGAAGCACCTGCTGAAGCTTAATTCGCGGATTCCGCAGAATTGAAAGACGACCGTCCGGTTTAACCGGCGGCCGTTTTTTTTGTTTTGGTAAAGTTTACAAAAAGCAAGCTTTTTGTTATATATAAGTCCACGGTTGTAGGAAAGTTGTTCTGAATGGAGTATGAACGATGATCTTGGGATATTTGTTTGCGATGTGCATCTTGGCTGCGGTCAACGTAGCCCTGTTGTCTCACGCGAACTCCAACTATAATCAGCGTGGTCCCTACGCCGCCATTTTCTTTGCAGCCTTCTTCTCCTGTGTGGGCTACTTGTTCCTGGGGCTTTCCACCAATATTGACGAAGCCAACATTGCCAACAAGATTTGCTACCTGGGCGCATCGTTCCTGCCCATGTTCACTTTCCAGGCGATTCTTTTGGTGTGTGATATTAAGGCACCCGATCGGCTGAACGGATTCCTTGGAGTATTGTCCTTTGTGGTGTTCGGCCTGGCTGCAACAACAGGCTACAGCGACATTTACTACACCTCTATGAAGTGGGTGGAACTTTATGGTGTTGGAAACTATGAGGCGACCTTCGGGCCGGGTCACTTGTTGTTCAACTTCATGCTGGTGTTTTACCTTGTTGCGAATGTCAGCCTTCTGACCTACTCCTTCATCAAGAAGAAAAACGTTTCCTTCAAGAACCTGATTGCCTTGACCTTGGTAGAAATTGCAAGTATCGTGTCCTTCCTGGTGGCACGAATCATCGGCACCGATACCTTGGTGATGCCTGCGGTCTATGTGTTTGACCAACTGGCCTTGTTGTACATTTGCTTCCGTGTTCGTTATTACGATATTAACCAGAGTGCCATGAATGCCTTGGAAGAAGGCAATACCGATGGCTTTATTTCCGTGTTCTTTGACCATACTTTCCTTGGTTGCAACAAGATTGCGTACAAATTCTTTGAACCTCTTAAGGAAAGTCGCGTGGACAAGCCCCTGGCGGGAGATTCTGAAATCGTCAAGTTCCTGAAGAGCTGGGTGGATGAATGCCAAAGTGGCAATGTTGAACCTGTCAAGGAATTCCAGTTTGGAGTCCGTCATTACAAGTTTTCCGTGAAAGTCCTGAGGGTAACCCAGAGAAGGGCGGTTTATCTCTTCAAGGCTGAAGACGACTCGGATGTTCACAATTACGTGCAGATGCTGGGCTCCAGCAACTTGCGCCTCAAGAGCAAAATCAAGAATAGCGCCCATCAGATTAACGCCATTCAGGAACAGATGATCGTGGGCATGGCTAACATGGTTGAAAACCGCGATAGCAATACCGGTGGCCATATCAAGCGTACAAGCCAGGTGGTTGCCATTCTGGTTAATGAACTTCGCAAGGAAGGCTTTGCCGGCTGTGACGAAGATTTCTACACGGCCCTGGTCAAGAGCGCTCCTATGCATGACCTCGGCAAGATTGCCGTGGATGACGCCATTTTGCGTAAGCCTGGCAGGTTCACTCCCGAAGAATACGAGGTGATGAAAACTCATCCGGCGAAGGGAGCCGCCATTGTGGAAAACCTCCTGGTGTCCCTGGAATCTCCGGAGTTCGTGCAGATTGCAAAGAACGTGGCCTTGTCCCATCATGAACGTTTTGATGGCAAGGGCTATCCCAATGGCCTGAGCGGAACTGATATTCCTGTGGAAGCGCGAATCATGGCTGTGGCTGATGTTTATGACGCCTTGGTCAGTAAGCGCTGCTACAAGGAAAAATTCTCCTTTGAAACGGCCTACGGAATCATTATCGACGGTATGGGGACTCAGTTCGATCCCAGCCTGAGAACCTGCTTTGAAAATTCCCGCCAACAGCTGGAAGATTACTACAGCAGCCTTGTGGACGCGGAATAGTTGGATCCGGGAAACGACTTTGGATAGGAAGGGCCTGCGACCGCAGGCTCTTTTGCTATTTTTGACCGCATGGATGAACGCTTGAGTCGCATGGAATTGCTGATCGGGGCAAAGGCCCTGGAACGCCTGGCAGGCCTTCGTGTGGCCGTCTTTGGTATTGGCGGGGTAGGCAGTGTTTGCGCTGAATCCCTGGTGCGCTCCGGCGTTAAGAACATTACCTTGGTCGACAGCGACTGTGTTGCGGAAAGTAACATCAATCGTCAGCTGCCGGCTTTCGTTTCTACCGTAGGGTACCCTAAGGTCTTTGTCATGGCAGAACGCCTGGGCGACATCGCGCCCGACGCTACCATCACTCCGGTGCAGTCCCTCTATTCCATGGGGAACAAGGAGGGCTTTGACTTCAAGAGTTTTGACGTGGTGGTGGATGCCATTGATAGTCTTGCCCATAAGATCGACTTGCTGGCTACCGCTAGCGAAGCTGGCTGCAAGGTGTTCTGCAGTCTGGGTGCCGCAGGCAAGCTGGACCCCACCAAGGTTCGTTCCGCGAGCATCTGGAACACTACGGGCTGCCCTCTTGGTAAACTTGTTCGTAATGGTCTTCGCAAGCGTGGCTTTGCCGGCGACTTTATGGCGGTGTACAGCGAAGAAAAATCGGTGGCCTTTGCGGTGGATCCCGAAACGGCGGAATCCCATGGCGACAGTACCAGGGCCTCCATTCTTGGCAGTGCCATGCCTGTGACTGGCGCCTTTGGCCTTGCCCTGAGCAGCCTCGTCATCCGTTCTGTTCTTTAAAAGCCGTTTGCCGTGGCTCTCGACTTTTTCTAATTTTTAGACCATGACAAAGTTTTCTGAATTCCCGTATGTTGCCGACCGCTTCAACGCAGTCCGCAGGGAAACTGTACAGGTTCGCGTTGGCGATGCCTTGATCGGGGGCGGTGCTCCTATTCTAGTTCAATCTATGACCACCACCAAGCCCAAGGACGTCGAAAAGACCGTCCAGGAAACCTTGGATTTGGCAAAGGCTGGTTGCGGCCTCGTCCGTATTACCACTCCGACCTATGCCGACGCTGCTGGTCTTGAAGAAGTCATGAAGCGTATTCGCGCTGCAGGTTGCAAGGTGCCGGTTTCCGCCGACATCCACTTCCAGCCGAAGGCCGCTTTCGAAGCTCTTAAGTGGGTTGAAAAAGTTCGTATCAATCCGGGTAACTTCGTAGATACCGGCATCCTCACTCTGGAAAACCAGACTGACGCCATGTTCGAAGAAGGTAAGGAAAAGGTTGCCGAACAGTTCACCCCGTTCGTTCAGGAAGCTAAGCGCCTTGGCCGCGCCATCCGTATCGGCGTGAACCACGGTTCTCTTTCTGCCCGTATGATTTACCGCTATGGCGACACCGTGGAAGGCATGGTGGAAAGTGCCATCGAATACTTGGCTGTTTGCGAAGCTGAACATTTTGACCAGGTTGTCCTCAGCCTCAAGTCCAGCAATCCTCGTGTGGCAATCGCCGCCTACCGTATGCTGGCTGCCCGCATTAAGCAGGAAGGCTTCAAGCCTTATCCGTTCCACGTTGGCGTTACCGAAGCTGGCGCTGGTGCCGATGGCCGTATGAAGTCTGCTGCTGGTATCGGTGCTCTCCTCCTGGATGGCCTTGCCGATACAATCCGCGTTTCTCTGACCGAAGATCCTGTGGCCGAAGTCCCTGTGGCTCACGACCTGATCAAGGCCTGTGCATTGCCTGCTGAAAAGGGTGTAGCTCCTGTCAGCTATGCGGTTCCTGTTTTTGAAAAGGATCCGTACCACTACGAACGTCGCGAAACTACACCGGTTGTCTTGAACGGTGTTGAAATCGGCGGAACTCGTCCGGTGATGGTTGGCGTCAAGTCTGACGCGGCAAGCCTCACCGGTGAACGTCGTTCTCCGGAATTCGCTCTTGCTAGCCTGGATGAAAAGCCGCTGGTGACCTTCAAGGACGAAATGGATATTGCAGGCTTTGCTGCAAATCCCGCTTCCGTTCCGGCCGGCTCCATCTTCTGCTACACTGGCAAGGAAATGGTGATGGGCGTCCGCGCCATGGCTTCTGCTCTTGCAGCCGCCGGCCGCAAGGACCCGATCCTTCTCTATGCAAATATTTC
Organism: Fibrobacter sp.; assembly: GCA_024399065.1. Lineage (NCBI taxonomy): Bacteria > Pseudomonadati > Fibrobacterota > Fibrobacteria > Fibrobacterales > Fibrobacteraceae > Fibrobacter > Fibrobacter sp. The sequence continues at coordinate 39,750 of JAKSIB010000014.1, forward strand.
TGATTCCGACAACGATATGCTCCGCGTATCCGCTGACATCGGAAGCCTCGTTACCGATGGTCTCGGTGACGCTGTCGTCATCGAAGGTTACAAGAGCGCCAAGGACTCTGTGCTCCTCGCTTTCGATATTCTGCAGGCTGCCTACTGCCGTCGCAGTAAGACCAACTTTATCAGCTGCCCCAGCTGCGGCCGTACCCTCTACAACATCCAGGAAGTCATGGGCAAGATCAAGGCCCGCTTCGGTCACCTGTCCGATATTTCCATCGGCATTATGGGCTGCATCGTGAACGGCCCTGGTGAAATGGCTGACGCAGACTTCGGTTACGTTGGTGGTGGTCCGGGTCGTATTACCTTGTTCGAAGGCAAGACTGCTGTGAAGAAGAATATTCCGGAAGCAGACGCCATCGAAGAATTGGTGGCCCTCATCAAGGAACGTGGCCGTTGGGTAGAACCGTAGGAGGCACGAGGTTTGAGGTGCGAGGCTCGATAAAATTGGAGCCTGAAGCCTAGAACCTGGAGCCTAAAACAAAAGTTTTAAAAACAAAAAACAAAACAAAGGACTAAAAATCATGGCAACTATTAAGACTATGAACAACATCTCCAAGAAGGGCCTTAGCCTCTTTGGAGCATACTATCAGGTTTCTGATACCGTCGAAAATCCGGATGCAATCCTCGTGCGCTCCGCTCAGGTTGATACCGACAATTTCGATGGCCTCCTTGCTGTCGCTCGTGCAGGTGCTGGTGTTAACAACATCACCATCGACAAGGCTTCCGCTAAGGGTGTTTGCGTGTTCAACACTCCGGGTGCAAACGCAAACGCTGTTGCAGAACTGGTGATGACCGTTCTCGGTATGGCTGTTCGTAACGTTGCTCAGGCTGCTAACTGGGTAAAGAACCTCGACCTCAATGACCCGGATATGGCTAAGACCGTTGAAAGCGGTAAGAAGAAGTTTGCTGGTTCTGAACTTGCTGGCAAGACTCTCGGTGTTATCGGCCTCGGCAAGATCGGCGTTCTCGTTGCTAACTATGCTCGTTGGAAGAACATGCGCGTTATCGCATACGAACCGTATCCCAACGCACTCAACATGCACGAACTTTCCAACAAGGTTGAAATTGCTGATCTCGACACCGTGATTGCAAATTCTGACTTCCTCACCGTTCACGTTCCGTTCATCAAGGGCGTTACCGAAAACCTCCTCAACCGCAAGAACCTCGCAAACTTCAAGGGTACTCATATCTTGAACTTTGCTCGTAACGGCCTCGTGGAAATGGATCCGGTTTACGACATGCTCGCTAACGGCACCCTCCAGGGCTACCTCAGCGACTTCCCGGATGCAAAGCAGATCCAGAACGACAAGATCATGTGCTTCCCGCACCTCGGCGCTTCCACTGAAGAAGCTGAAGAAAACTGCGCAGTCATGGCTGTTGAAGAATTGAAGGACTACCTGGAATACGGTTGCGTTCGTAATTCCGTGAACTTCCCGGCCCTCATGGACAAACCCCACATGGGCATCAAGAGCCGCGTTGTCGTGATTAACGAAGACGTTCCCAACATGATTGCTGAAATCACCAAGGTGATCGGCGCTGCTGGCATTAACATCGCTTCCTTCTCCAACAAGAGCAACGGCAAAATCGGTTACAACCTGATCGACTCCGAAGCAACCATCGGTGACGATATCATCGACGTTCTTTCCAAGTTGGAAAAGGTCATCAAGGTCCGCGTAATTCACTTCTAAGAGAAGTGAGCGACCTTCGGCTCAAATGAAAAAATCCGACGAGTTCAACTCGCCGGATTTTTTTTTGCCTTACGAAATCTCGTACTTAATACCTCGTGCCTCGCCCCTGGAGCCTCGAACCTCGTACTTCGTGCTTCGTAATTCGTAACTGCGCGCCGCGACTCGTTCCTCGTGCCTCGAACCTCGCGCCTACTTGTACATTTCTTCGATTTCTTCGGCGTAGCGTTCTTCTGCAGCCTTGCGACGAATCTTGAGGGTGGGAGTGAGCAAGCCTGATTCAACGGTGAGGTTGTCGCCAATGAGAGTCCACTTGCGGATCTGTTCCCAATGGTTCAGCTTCTTGTTGATGCGGGTGATGTGACGCTGCAAGGCTTCGTTGATGCGGGTGGATTCCATTGCCTTGTTGATGTCAAAATCGTACTTGTCGCGCTGCAGGAAGCGGCGTGCGTTCACCGGGTTCAAGAAAATGAGCACGGAAGCGAACTTGCGGTCGTTTGCAATCACCAGAGCCTGTTCCACCAGCGGATGGCGGCTGATTTCAAGTTCGATGGGATTGGGGCTCACGTACTTGCCTGTGCTGGTCTTCAGCAATTCCTTAATGCGGCCGGTAAGGTACAAGTAACCGTCTTCGTCGAAACGGCCCTGGTCGCCTGTTCTGAAGAAACCATCTTCTGTGAAAATTTCCTTGTTCAGTTCGGGCATGTTGTGGTAGCCCTTGAACACGCTGTCTCCCTTCACCAGGACTTCGCTGTTTTCGCCGATCTTCACTTCAAGATGGGAAAGGGGTGTGCCTACGCTTCCCGGGCGGACTTCGCCGTTCTTGGTGACGCTGACCACGGGGGAGCATTCGGTGAGGCCGTAGCCTTCCAGCACGTTGACGCCCACGTTCAAGAGAAAACGGCAGATGGACTTGTTCAATGCGCCGCCGCCAGAAACGATAATGCGGTAGCGGCCGCCGATAGCGTCGCGCATCTTGCTGTAGACCAGCTTGTCGTAAATAATCTTGCCCAGGCTGAAACCCTTCTTGGTGGGGTCTGCAATCTTGGCGAACTTGATGGCGCGATTCAAAAGCCAGCGCTTCGGGCCGTGTAGCTTGTCTGCTGCGCCGGTCATGCTTTCGTACACGCGTTCCAAAATGCGGGGCACCACCATCATCACGGTGGGACGAACCTCTGCCATCAACTTGGAAGTGTTCTTCGGAGTGTCGCCGAAATAGACCTTGGTTCCGTTGATGATGTAGAAGTAAATGGTCATGCGCTCCAGAACGTGGGCTACCGGCAAGATGACGAGGGCCACGTCGGTTTTGCGGTCGAGATGGATGTACTCCCGCTTGATGACCTGGATCTGGCTCAGCATGTTTCTGTGGGTCAGTTCCACACCCTTGGGACGGCCGGTAGAACCGCTGGTGTAGATGATGCTGAATGGCATGTCGGAATGGATTTTTTCAACCTGGCGGACCAGCCAAAGGGTGGACTGCTCGTCCTTGGAAAGTTCTTCGCCTTCCTTCAGAAGGGCGTTCCAATAAACGCCATTTTCCGGAAGCTCGGAGGTGGGGTCGATGCAGATGACAGCCTTGAATCTGCCCAGACATTCCTGAAGGGGCTTATCCAGTTCCTTTACGTTGTTCAAAAGGAGAATCTGGACGTCTGAATCGTCGCACTGAAAATTGAAATTCTCCGAGGAGATGTTGGGGAACAGGGGAACGACTTTCGCGTGGTTGATTTGGGAGGCGATGTCGGTCATGACCCATTCGGGGCAGCTGTTGGCTACAATGCCGATGCTCTGGCCCGGATTGATGCCGTGCTTCTTAAAGGCCAATGCCAAGAAACGGGTGTGATCGCGGAGATCCTGCCTGGAAAAATGCACCCACTGTTCGTTTTTGCGGTGGTACCATCCGGCGAAATCCTCTCGTTCGCAGTTGGTGAAGAAGAGGTGGACGAGGGAAGGAGTCTGTAGCGGTTCCATTAAAATCTCCGGGAGTTCGGGCTATAAACTTGTTTTGGTACAAGATACATTAAAAATGGGCAAAAAAGGGGATTTTTCGGCAGTGTGTGTTATTTAACACGTTTTTGTACAAAATAACTAGGGTCGAGAAAAGGTCGTTTTTGAATGAAATTGCATATTTAACGAAAATTTTGAGAACTTTTTAAAAATTTTGAGAACATTTTGTTTTGTAAATTTGTGGAATTGTTTAAAAATAAAGAAAATTTCTATTGACTTTTGATAAAAATTGCTTTATATTTGAGAAAGAAAATGAGAACAATGTGACTACGCACTAAAAATAGCCGTCATAAAGTTCTCGGGTGTGTATTTAACAGGGATGTTACTATGAATCTTTTCAAAACCGCTTTCGCTGCCGCAACCGCTCTTGGTTTCGCTTCCGCAGCTTCTGCCGCTATTACCGTGAATTCCGCCGAAGGCTGGCTTGAATCCGCTTTCGTGGAATGGGCTCCTGTCAGTGGCGCCTCCAGCTATACCGTTCTTGCCGACGGCAAGGCTATCGACAACCAGTTGATCCGTAACTACGGCTCCTATATGCGTGCCGATGTCCTTGGTCTCAAGGCTGGTTCCCATACCCTTCAGGTGAAGTCCGATAATGGTGAAGCTTCTGCAGAAAAGACTGTGACCGTCAAGGCTCACGATCGCTCCGGTTTTGGTTTCAGCAATGGCCGCGTTCCTGGCGCCTACAATACCGATGGTACTTTGAAGAGTGGTGCTGTGGTTGTTTATGTCACCGAAAATACCAAGAATAAGGTGACTATGGACGTGACCATGGATTCCAAGGGTACAAAGAAAACCTGCCTTAGCTTCCAGGGTATTTTGAACTGCATGAAGAAGGGTTACGAAACCCGTCCGGTGGACTTCCGCTTTATCGGTACCGTGACCGACTCTGATTCTCTCGTGGCTGGCGACATGGTCATTGAAACTGGTAGCTCCGAAAACTCCTACGTCACTGTGGAAGGCGTGGGTAACGACGCTACGGCCAATGGCTGGGGCATCCGTCTCAAGAGCGCCCAGAACGTGGAAGTCCGTAACATGGGCATTATGAACGTGAACAGCTCCGAAGGCGACAACATCGGCCTTCAGCAGAACAACCAGTACGTTTGGGTTCACAACAACGACATGTTCTACGGCGATGCCGGTTCCGACAAGGACCAGGTTAAGGGCGATGGTGCCTTGGACTGCAAGAAGTCTACTTACATTACTTTCAGCTACAACCATTTCTGGGATAACGGCAAGTCCAATTTGCTGGGTCTTTCCGAAGGTACCACCGAAGGCTTGTACATCACTTATCATCACAACTGGTATGACCATTCCGATAGCCGTCATCCTCGCGTCCGCTTCTACAGCGCCCACGTTTACAACAACTACTACGATGGCAACGCCAAGTACGGTATCGGCTCCACCTTGGGCTCCTCTGTGTTCGCAGAAGCAAACTATTTCCGTAACTGCAAGTACCCCATGATGACCTCCATGCAGGGCTCCGATGTTTACGCCGGAACTGAAAAGCGTGATCCCACCAACTACGCAACTTTCAGTAAGGAAAACGGTGGTTCCATCAAGGCATTCAACAACTACATCGAGGGCGGAACCTTCATTCCTTATGGCGCAAGCAAGTACACCTTGAAGGGTTCTGAAGTATCTGTTGGCTCCATCAATACCAAGCAGGATTTTGACGCCTACGTCATTACCAGCCGCAATCAGGAAATGCCTTCTACCGTAACGTCCTATGCTGGCGGAAACAAGCACAACAACTTTGACTTGAGCGGCTCCATGTACAAATACACTGCAGACGCTCCGGCCGATGCCAAGGCTAACGTTACCAAGTATGCGGGCCGCGTCCAGGGTGGCGATTTCAAGTGGACCTTTACTGCTGCCGACGATGAACTCTACGAAGTCAATCAGCCACTGAAGAACGCCTTGGTTGCCTACAAGACTTCCTTGAAGGCTGTGCAGGGCGAAGGCAGCATGGCTCCCATTGAAACTCCGGTAACTTCCAGTAGCTCTGTGGTTCCTGCAAGCTCCTCCAGCTCCGTGAACAACTCCTCCAGCTCCGTGAACAGTTCCTCCAGTGTTAAGCCTGCAAGCTCCAGTTCCGTTGGCGGCTCCGAAGGTGCAACCGGTTCCATCAAGGGCGACATCGTTCATAACTTCACCGAAGACGCTCTCTCCAGCGACGTATTTGACTTCATGGGAACTCTCTCCACCAGCAAGGGAACCGTGGACTACGCTGGCGAAACCCTTTCCCGCTGCCTCAAGATGGAATCCGCTACCAGCATCGATTTCACTCTGGAATCCGCTGGCAAGATGACCTTGGTATTCAACGATGGATTTACCGGTGCTGTGAAGATTGACGGCAACAAGGTTTCTGCAAGCAACGGCGTTGTTGAAGTGGAACTTGCCAAGGGTGCTCACTCCATTACCAAGGGCGATGTAGCGAACCTCTACCTGATCGTAATCAAGCTGGATGGAGCTGTGATTGAATCTTCCAGCAGCGAAGGTGGTGAAGGCGAAACCGAAGGCTCCGGTGAAGGCGAAACCGAAGGCTCCGGTGAAGGCGAAACCGAATCCTTTACCGCAACAGTTGCTGCCAATGCAAATCCGCTCTTCTACAATTCCCGCGAATGCCGCTTGGAAGTAAGTGGTGAAGTTCGTCGCCTCGACATCCTCCGCATGGATGGCCGCAAGGTCCGTGCTTTGCCTGCCCAGGGGGCTAATGGAATGACCTTTGACTTGAACGATGTTCAGCCGGGTGTCTATCTGGTGCGTGCCTTGGTAGGAAGCCAATTGCTGGTGCAGAAAATCGTGAAGAAGTAATTCTTGTATACAGAACTTTTCAAAGAGATTTCCGAACGTCGGAAGTCTCTTTTTTTTACGTGTAAAACTCTATTTTCAAAATGGCGAAATTTTTTCAAAAAAACAAGTTTTCCAAATAATTACACTCCGTATAAGAAAGCAATTCTATTTTTGCGCTGGGTATTTTGGGAATAATTCCACTGGGATTGGAATAAACCTATAATGAGGATGTAAAATGAAGAAAATTGTCGCTGCCGCTCTTCTCGCCGCTGCAACATCTGCAATGGCATTGAGTGCAAGCCGTGTTGGTCCTGTGAGCACCTATGGTCCGCTCAAGGCTAACGGTGGTAAACTGTCTGGCACTTGCCCCCAGTATGCAAATTCTGCTGTTCAGGTGAAGGGTATGAGCCTTTTCTGGAGTTCTGCAGCAGATAGCTCTACGAACTTCTACACTGAAAAGGCCTTGAACCGCATGGTTTCTGAAATGGGTATCGAAGTGGTCCGTTTCGCTATGGGTGTCAAGAGTGATTTCGATAAGGGTCGTGGCTATATCACTGGCGGTGAAGATCTTCAGAAGGCATACTTGAAGAACATGGTTTCCGCAGCAGTGGACAACGATATTTATATCATCATTGACTGGCATATTGAAAGCGGTACCGGTTATACCAGCGACGCAGTCAAGTTCTTTGAATATGCAGCTCAGCAGTATGGTAAGTATCACAACGTGATTTTCGAAGTATGGAACGAACCTGTCGGTGCCGATATGGGTACTGTCGCTTCTCACGCAAACTCCGTAATCTCTGCAATCCGTAAGTATTCCGACAACCTGGTCCTTATCGGTAGCCCGGAATGGTCCAGCCATCCGGAACAGTGCGCAACAGCAAGCATTTCTGACCCCAAGAGGAACTACGCTTGTACCTTGCATTTCTATGCAGCAACTCATGGCGTTGGCAATGGTGGCTACAACAGCCGTGCCGAAGAAGCTATGAGCAAGGGCGTTCCCGTTTTCGCTTCCGAATGGGGAACCGTTTCTGCTGATGGTAACGGCGGTGCAAACCAGTCTGCAAGCGATGCTTGGAACTCCTGGATGAACACCAACAAGGTTTCCTGGGCTAACTGGTCTGCTTCTGCAATGAACGAAGGTTCTGCTGCTTTCAAGAACCTCGCTTTTGATAACGGTTTGACTTTTACAACCTCTGGTAACATCGTTAAGGGTTACTTGTCTGGTTCCCACAACTATTCTGATTGCGGCCTCGGCAATGGTGGCTCTTCCGGTGGTAACGGCGGCTTCTCTACTGGTGTCGCTAATGGTGCTGCCACTGACATCATCGATGACTTGGAAGACGGTGACCGTTTTGCATATACCGGTGGTTGGTGGTCTGCATTTGCTGACTCCGATGACAATACCGACGGTCTCGGCAAGACTTCCATTTCCAACGGTAAGTTTACCAATGATTTCGGTAAGGATGTCTACGACGTTCTCTTGCCCACAAAGAGCGGTGACAAGAATACTTCCAAGTACATGGCCGGTATCGAAGGCATCAAGCTTTCTCAGGGTGCTTACCAGTACGCTCCGTATGTCGCTATCGGCTTGAACCTGAAGCGTGACACCACTATTATTGATTTGAGCAAGTGCAATGCCATTAGCTATAAGTTCAAGGGCGCAGCTCATAACTTCCGCGTTGAAACTTCTCTCGTGACCAACTGGAACTTCCATCACGTTGCCAAGGATGGCTCTGCTGAATGGAAGGAAGTGGAACTTACTTGGGACCAGTTCAACCAGGAAGACTGGGGCGATAAGGCTAACCACTTTAACCTCAAGAGCGGTATGAACAAGGTTCAGCGCTTTGCTTGGGAAGTTAAGGGAGCTCTTGATGTTCCCGATAACATGAACCAGCCGAAGTACAACTACCTCTATGTGGACGATGTCCGTTGCGACGGTGTTACCGTTTCTGCTATTGCAGGTGGTTCTTCTACTCCGGTTGCTAAGTCCAGCTCTTCTATCGCAGCTCCGAAGTCCTCCTCTTCTATGCAGGTTGCTGTGACTTCTTCTTCTTCTGTTCAGCAGGTTCTCGGCCCCGCCGTTCTTATTGATGACGTGGAAGATGGTGACGAAGTTTTGAAGACCGGCGGTACCTGGTATGCTTATAATGATAAGGAAAATGGTGGTTTGTCCTCCATTACCAATACCTACGATGCAACTCTTCCGGGCTATGTGGTGAACTTCCTTGGTTCTAAGGACCCGACCAATGGTACTCAGGGCTTTGTTGGTATCGAAGGCATTGTCTGGAATCAGGGTACCTATAAGGAAGCTCCCTTTGTTGCTCTTGGCCTTAACACCATGGCTGACACTACCAAGGGTCTTGACTTGAGCACTTGCTCCGGTATTTCTTACCGCTATAAGGGTAACGCTCACATCTTCAAGATTCAGGATGGTCAGGTTAAGGACTATGCTTACCATCAGGCCAAGCAGGTTACTGAATCTGGCTGGACTACAGTTGAACTTACCTGGGATGAAATCTATCAGCCTGCTTGGGGTGAAGAAGTTGAATTGAACAAGGCTGGCATCAAGAAGATGTCTTGGGAAGTCGTTGGTTACAAGGGCTTTGACTATCAGCCGGATCTTCCGTACCTCTATGTTGACGACGTGACTTGCTTCGTTCAGTCCGCTGGCATCAAGACTGTTGCTGCAAAGAGCTCCATCAAGCTCAGTGTCCAGAACGGCATGCTGAATGTTGTCGTTGCAAAGTCTGGCAAGGCTCGCGTCCAAGTCTTCGACATGATGGGTCACGTTGTGGCTAATGTCTCCGAAAACTTGAATGCTGGTGCAAACCAGATTGCTCTGCCGGCTCTCTCCAGTGGCAACTACATGGTTCGCGTCATGAGCGGTAGCGAAGCTAAGACTGCTCGCATCACCCTCCGCTAATTCACGGAAAATAGCACAAAAGTGTTGAAAGGGCCTCCGGTTTCCGGAGGTTCTTTTTTTGCGAAAAAGGCGCGAATTGCGTTAAAAAAAAGCCCCGCGATTATCGCGGGACTTTTTCTTAATGGTTTATCGCGGGGCGCTGCGCTTACTGCAAATCTCTCTGCAGGACTTCGATCTTTGCCTTAGACCATTCTTCGAAATCGTCTGCGGCAATGTGGTCCTTGGCTTCCTGCATCAGGTGCAGATAGAAGTGAAGGTTATGAATGCTTGCCAGAGTAAAGCCCAGGCTTTCGCCTGCGTGGTGCAAGTGGCGTAGGTAGGCGCGGCTGAAGTTTCGGCAGCAGTAGCAATCGCAATTAGGATCCACGGGCTTGTCGTATTCTTCGGCGTGGCGGGCGGCCTTATAGCGCAAAACGCCTTCGCTGGTGAAGAGCATGCCGTTTCTTGCATTACGGGTGGGCATCACGCAGTCGCACATGTCCACGCCTCTGCCGATAAGTTCCAGCAGGTTCCAGGGAGTGCCGACGCCCATCACATAGCGGGCGTGGTCCTTGGGGAGGTAGTCGGTGCAGAAATCTGCGATTTCGTACATGGTTTCCGTGGGTTCGCCTACGGAGAGGCCGCCCATAGCAAATCCATCGGGCTCCAGTTCCGCAATACGTTCGATGGCCTGTTTACGCAGGTGCTTATGCATACCGCCCTGCACAATGCCAAAGAACTTCTGTTCGTAACCGTGGATTTCCGGATTGGCCTTCAGCCAGTCCATGGCTTCCTTGGTCCACTTCAGGGTGAAATTCAGGCTATGTTCCGCTTCCTTCTCGGTGCTGGGGTAGGGGGTACACTCGTCAAAAGCCATGATGATGTCGGCGCCGATTTCGCGCTGGGCCTGCATCACGGTGGCGGGGCTGAAAAAGTGCTTGGAACCGTCCAGAATGCTTCTGAACTCCACGCCTTCGGGCTTGATCTTGCGCAAATCCTTCAAACTCCAGACCTGGAATCCACCGCTATCGGTCAAAACCGGGCGATCCCAGCTCATAAACTTGTGGATGCCGCCGGCGGCTGCGATCTTCGGGGTGGTGGGGCGCAGGTACAGGTGGTAGGTGTTTGCCAAGATAATTTCGGCCTTCAAGTCCTTAAGCTGGGCGGGAGTTACCGATTTTACGGTAGCTTCGGTGCCCACGGGCATGAAAATCGGCGTATGGATGTCGCCGTGGTCCGTATGGAGCACGCCCAGGCGTGCCTTGGACTTCTTGGAGGTCTTCAAAAGTTCAAAACGATTCATTATACGTAAAAGATAGCTTTTTTTCCAAAATTTCCCATAGTCCGCACACTGTTCCTTTTCATAGTCCGCACGCCGTTCCTAAACTTTGTAAACTTTTGGCCGTTGTCAATTTGTCCATAGAGATTGAATTTGTATGTGTTCTTTCATATTGGAATATGGGTAATTTATAGGTGGGATGGTCTGCGTGGTGCAGCTTTCCCGTGTATGGAGTGATGCATGAAAAACATGTTCAAGCGCTGTCTTGGGTTGACAGCAGCATTTGGTCTTGGCGTAAGTGCCCTGGCATATAACCCGATTTCTACCTATCATTACCTGGCTGACCCTGGTGCAGCCGCCGATGATGAATACTTTTACATCATTACGGACTCCGATGACCCGGCTCCGTACAATTCTAACGGTTATAAGATTTATGCCCTTTACGGCTTCCGCAGTAAGGACATGCAGAACTGGACTGACTTCGGTATCATCTATGATGCCCGTCAGATCAGCGGTATTAACGATATTTGGGCATCCGGCATTGCCGCAGATCCCAAGACTGGTAAGCTCTACATCGTGTTCCCCGATGGCGGTGGCGGCGGTATTGGTTACATCAAGGCCGATAGCATTGCCGGCCCGTGGTCCAACGCTGTAGGCCAGGGTAAGGATAAACTTGTTGGTGGTCGTGGCATTATCGGTTGCGATGGCGTTTCCTGGTGCTTTGACCCGGGTATCTTCATCGATGACGATGGTACTACCTATGTGACATGGGGTGGTGGCGAAAGCACTAGCCGCCCCAATACAGATAACTTTGACGTTGTGAAGCTGAATGATGCCAAGGACGCTCCGGTTGGTACAGGTTCTCATGTGAAGGTGAACGGCCTTTCTACTCGTAAGATGTTGGAAGCTTCCTACATCCATAAGCACAAGGGTACCTACTATTTCTCCTACAGTACCGGTTGGCAGCAGGGCGCACCTACCATTGACTATGGTATGGGTTCTAGCCCTATGGGCCCCTTTACTTGGAAGGGCACCATCCTTGGTGACCCCAGCATGAATGGCAGAAGCATTAACGGTAACAACAACCATCACGGTATTGCCGAATTTAAGGGCCATTCCTACGTTGTTTATCATGACCGTCGTATTGCCAAGGGCCACGATGGCTTGGAAATCATCCCGGCTGATGACGGCATGGCAAAGCCGAACGAAGGTTACCATCGTAGCGTTTCCGTGGACGAAATGTTCTACAATGCCGATGGTACCATCAAGCAGGTGGTTTGCACCAACGAAGGTCCGGAACAGATCGAAAACTTCGACCCGTACGATTGGTATCCGGCTCTTACCAGTTCTAAGCAGAGAGGCGTTCGTAGCCGTTCTCTCTGGTCTCCTGGTAAGGTTTCTGGTAGCCTCTTGCTGCCTCTTTCCACCAAGGAATCCTGGATCCGCGTTTCTGGCGTAGATTTCGGTACTGGTGCAACTGGTTTTGTTGTAGAAGCTGGTAGTGCTGCCAATGGCAACAAGATTGAAATCCGCAAGGGTTCTGCAACCGGTACCTTGGCTGGTACTTGCGAACTTAAGAATACTGGTTCTAAGACCTCCTATGCAGAAAACAAGTGCGAAGTCACAGGTCTTTCTGGCATTGTTGATCAGTTGTTCATGGTGTTCAAGGGTTCTCAGGACTCTACCATGGCCATCAAGGCATGGGGCTTCGAAGGCAGTGGTACCACTCCTCCGGAACCGCAGAAGCCGTTTGGTGGCAAGGCATGGGCTATTCCGGGTAAGATCGAAATGGAAAACTTCGATGTTCCGGGTGTAGGCCGTGGCGGCGATCTGAAGTCTTTCGAAGATAACGATGCTGAAAACCATGGTGATAGCGATTATCGTAAGGATGACGCTCCGTCTGTTGATCTTTACAAGAAGTCCAACAACCGCGTTGTCGTAGGCTACATCCAGAAGGATGAATGGCTGGAATACACCGTGAACGTAGCAAAGTCTGGCGACTACACCATGTTTGCTGCTGTAGCTTCCGATGGTGGCTCCTCCTTCAAGCTTTCTATGGATGGCAAGGACATCACCGAAGACGTGAAGGTTCCTGCAGCAAAGAAGGCTGAAGGCGAAGAACAGAACTTTGATGACTACAACAAGGTTCAGGCCAATGTGAAGCTGGAAGCTGGTGAACATATCCTCCGCTTCACCGCAACTGCTGACTGGTTCGATATCGACTACATCAACTTCGTTTCCGGTTCTGGTGCTGATGATGATCAGCCGCTTCCGGGTGATTCCACCGTGGTTCCGGGCGATACTACCGCTCCGGCAGACACTTCCCAGGCTATTGCGGGCTCTCTCCGCCTGGATATGAGCTCTGCAGCCATGTACGACGTGTTCGGCCTCAATGGTCAGAAGTTGGCTTCCTTCCGTGCAAACAGCTTTGCTGAAGCTCGTGACATGTGGAAGTCCTCTTCCAAGGGCGCTCAGGGCGTTAGCCTGATCCGCAACCGCAGCACCGGCGTTATCAAGAAAATCCACTAAAAATCGTTAAAAACGGCGATTTTAGCCAAATTTTGGCTCCTGGGCCCATGCGACTCGGGAGCATTTCGTGCTTCCTATGGATAAAATGTCCATAAATGGTTGTTTGCTTAGTTCACTTTGGAATAATTATGGATTTAATTTAAAGATTAAGGGATTGGGTGGGGGATATTTTATATCCAAAAACTTCGGAGTGTGTATGAATATGAATTTTAAGAAAGCTCTACCGCGTGCTGTAGGTGCAACTCTCGTCGCTGGCCTCGCTACTTTTGGCCTTGCTGACAATCCGCTTTCCACTTATCACTATCTGGCAGACCCTTCTGCAGCTTCTGATGGTGATACCTTCTACGTCTTGACCGACGTGGATGATCATTCTCCCCAGGAAAACTATAACTACGACATCGTCGGTCTGAATGCATTCTCTTCTGAAGACATGAAGAACTGGACCGACCATGGTATGATTTTCCGTTCCAAGCGTGAATTCGGTGACTATCCGAATAACACCTGGGCTTCCGGCATTGCTGTCCACAAGGGCCGTATCTACATCGTTTATCCTAACGGTGCTAGTGGCGTGGGTATGATTACTGCCGACAATATTGCAGGTCCTTATCGTGATCCGGTTAAGGAAACTCATGGCGTGAACTACATCGCTGCCCACTATGGCTCCAGCGTGATTGGTGGCTGCGATAACATCGCTCACTGCTTTGACCCGGGTATCTTTATCGAAGAAGATGGTACCGGCTATGTGGTTTTCGGTGGCGGCGAAAATAATCAGCGTCCCTATGGTAACAACCTGGATATCATCAAGTTTACCGATAACAACGGCAAGATTACCGTCGACAAGAATTCTCTTACCAGAATCAATGCACCGGGTTCCTTCGAAGCTCCCTACATCCACAAAAAGGATAATACTTATTACTTGAGCTTCAATACCCTGCCGCAGGTGATTGACTATAGTATGTCCAGCAAAATTATGGGTCCCTACAACTTTGTGGGTACTGTAATTCCGGGCATTTCCGCTGTACCTGATGCTCACAACGAAGGTGGTAACAACCATCAGGGCTTTGCTGAATTCAAGGGCAAGTGGTACGCTGTTTATCATGACCGTCGCTTGGTCACTGCTGACGAACATCCGGGTTCCTGTACCCAGGCAGGCGTCTGCACCAACAGCCCCAACAAGGAAAACCATCGTAGCGTTTCTATCGATGAACTCACTTGGAACGGCGACAAGATGAACAAGCTTTCCTTCACCCGTGAAGGTCCTAAGCAGATCAAGAACTTTGACCCGTACAGAACTTACAAGGCTTTGACCAGCTCCAAGCAGCGCAACGTTCGTAGCCGTACCGACTGGACCAAGGGTCAGGCTGTTAAGCATGTGCTTACTCCGCTTGGCACCAAGGAATCCTGGATTCGCGTGACTGGCGTTGACTTCGGCAATGGTGCAGAAAATGTTCGTATCAAGGCTGCTAACGTTGGCGATGGCAACAAGATTGAAATCCGTAAGGGTAGCGTTACCGGTACTTTGGCTGGTACTTGCGAACTTGCAAAGACCAGCGGTTGGCAGGCCTATACTGACAACGATTGCGAATTGAAGGGCTTGTCCGGTGTTGTTGACCAGTTGTTCTTCGTGTTCAAGGGCTCCAAGGACTCCACCATGGGTATTCTCGAATGGGAATTCCAGGGCACCAAGCGTGAACCGGAACCTCAGACTCCGTTTGGCGGCAAGGCAACTCCGATTCCGGGTAAGCTGGAAATGGAAAACTTTGACGAACCGGGCTACGGCGCAGGTAACGATTCCTACTACGAAAACGATGAAGAAGACCATGGCGAAACCGAATACCGTAAGGGTACAGGCGTAGATATCTACAAGAAGGCTACCGGTTACATCGTTGGCTACAACCAGAAGGGTGAATGGCTTGAATACACAGTGAATGTTGCCAAGGATGGCGACTACACTATGTACGCCGCAGTTGCTTCTGCAAACGAAACTTCCGGCTTCCAGCTCTCCGTTGACGGCAAGGCTCTTACCGATACCATCATGGTTCCGAAGGCTGCATCTGGTGAAGAAAACTACGATGACTATAACAAGGTCAAGAGAAACATTTCTCTCACTGCTGGCTCTCATATCATCCGCTTCACCGTAACTGGCGACTGGATGGACATTGACTACATCAACTTCCTCGAAGGCAAGGACGCTCCGGATACCGAACCTATTCCTGGCAAGGAAGAAGAAAATCCTGACATGGCTATCGGATCTGTGCAGTTCAATGTGACTTCTGCTGCAGAATACAATGTCTTCGATCTCCAGGGCCACCTGAAGGGCACTGTAAGCCTCACCGGCAAGAATGCGGTTCAGGTTCTGAATGCAGCTGGCTTTGCCAAGGGCGTGTACATGCTCAAGCAGGTTAGCGGCTCCAAGAAGATGCTGGTGAACTCTGCCAAGTAATCTTGTTGGATGGTCGCCCGCGCGGCGATAATACATTCGCCTGGTCGGGACCTTCTAGCTAACGAAAATTAAAAGACCTCCCGATGTTCGGGAGGTTCTTTTGTGCTTTCTAAATCGTCATCCTGGAGCCTCGTTGAGGCGGTAGGATCAAAAAAGAAAAACTCAGCATTTCTGCTGAGTTTTTCTTCTGCGGTCGGACAGACTTGAACTGTCATGGGATCGCTCCCACTAGCACCTCAAGCTAGCGTGTCTACCAATTCCACCACGACCGCGAGGTCCTTAACGGAACGGCACAAAGATAACAACATTTTGATTTTTTGTAAATGTGAAGGGGAGAATCTTTCTGAAAAAATCTTTGGTAAAAGTCCGCAAAATGAAACTGTGGGAAAGCATAGTCGTGAAATTTTTGCAGAAAACAAAGTTTGCATTAAAAAGAAAAACTCAGCATTTCTGCTGAGTTTTTCTTCTGCGGTCGGACAGACTTGAACTGTCATGGGATCGCTCCCACTAGCACCTCAAGCTAGCGTGTCTACCAATTCCACCACGACCGCGAGGTCCTTAACGGAACGGCTCAAAGATAACTAATAACTGAAATCTTGTAAAGGGTTTTTGCTCAAAAAATATGACTTTTTTTTTGTCATCCCGACCCGGGATTTCCTTTACTTAACTTCAGCTACCAACTTGTCGAAGACCTGTCCACGAACCTTGTAGTTCTTGAAAAGGCCGAAGCTTGCACAGGCGGGGCTCATGATGACGGTGCCGCCTTCGCCGATGTTAAGGCTGTCTGCGAAAGCTTCTTCGAGAGTGGGGAAGATTGCCGTCTGGATGCCTGCTGCGTCCACACCAGCCTTCTTCAGGTCGTCAAGCATACGTTCGGCGGTTGCGCCAATCAAAGCCACACGCTTCAGGTTGGGGCGATCCTTCACCAGGATTTCGCTGAGTTCTGTAAAGTCTGCGTTCTTTTCGGAACCGCCCAGAATCAGTGCGAAGGGACGCTTCATGCTGCCAGTTGCTGCGATGGTTGCGTCGGGGCGTGTGGCGTAGCTGTCGTTGTAGAATTCGATGCCATTCTTTTCTCCCTTGAATTCCATACGGAAGGGGAGGGTTTCATAGCTCTTCAATGCTTCGAAGGCGTCTGCAACCTTGATGCCCAGGGCGGTACATGCCAAAGTAGCTGCTGCCATGTTTTCCAGCTGGTAGATGCCGCGGACCTTGCAGTCGCTCAAGTACAGCTTGTCGCTACCGATGGTCAGAACGGAACCGTCAATATTTGCATCGCCGTCGCCGAAGCTTACTGCCAGCTTATTGCGGGCCGGGCTTTCACTTGCAATCTTTGCGGTAGGTGCGGCGTCCTTCAGGTACACGCAGGTGCCGTTAGCCTTCTGCCAACGCACCAGGTTGGCCTTGGCGTCGCGGTATTCTTCAACAGTCTTGTGCCAGTCCAAGTGCTCGGTGGAGACACGCAACACCACGCCCACATCCGGAGAAAGAGACAAAGTCATCAACTGGAAGCTGGACAATTCCAGAATGCTGATGCGGTCTGCAGAATCGTCTTCCAGCAAATCAAGAGCGGGCACGCCAAAGTTGCCGCCGATGATGTTTGCCTTGCCGCACTTATCAAGAATGTGGCTGATCATGCTGACGGTGCTGCCTTTGCCCAAGGTTCCGGTAACGCCGACCACCTTGTTGGACTTAGTTTGTTCCAAGAACAACTGGATCTGGCTAGTCATCATGCCACCGTTCATCTGGAACTTGAACAGTTCCTGACTCATGGGGTACACGCCTGCGGAACGTACCACGGTAACGCAATCCTTAAGACCGTCCATGTATTTTTCGCCGCTGCAAACCTTTACGTTCACGCCGGCAGGAACTTCCGGCAAGTTCACCGGGTTCTTGTCCATCACGACAATGTCCTTGACGCCTTCACGGAACAGGTAACGCAAAGTGCTCTGGCCTTCAACGCCAAAGCCGAGAATACCAACAGGAGAAACCAAATTGTTGTTCATATCAAACCTTTATCTTCAAATGTCATCCCGGCCTCAGAGCCGGGATCTCCTTTTCAACAATGAAAATTTAGCAATCAATTACCAGAAGTGTGCACCGATGCCTAAACCGAAGTTGCTGTAGAAACCATTTCCGGGGAGCCATTCGATGGAGAATCGTGCCTTTAAAGAAAGATATGCCATGACTCCAAATTCACCCGGACTAGATTCCATGAGAAATCTGAAATCAAGCTGGGAACCCAACATAACGGGACCTTCAAATGCCCCACCGATAAATGGCTGGAACTTCAGTCGCTTGCTGTCGTAAAGGTCTAATCCTAAGGTCATCCCTACATTCTCCCATTTGGGATATAGTTTCTTGTTGTCATCATTTTTTTTGTTGTCGTCAGAATGTTGGCGCTCGCTGGTTTCGCAGCCTCCGAAGAACGGGGTGAAAATTAATATGTCTTTCTGAATGGGAACAGCGATAAAGAACTCCCCTGCATCGTGAAGAATAACCCTTGAGACAAAAACCTCAACGCCAATGCCTCCGGTGTAGGGCTTGCCGTACACGGTTTTTTCGTTTTCGTCAAGGCGATTGTACTCGCTCTGCAATTTCCCGAGTATGTTGGAGACGTGTTTTGTTGATGGCGAATTGGGGTATGTTGTCGTGAACGCTTTTACCGTATTGATGATTTGTAGCAACGTCTCTTTTTTGGGAAGGTAAATGATGGGGTAGCCCAGTACGGATATATGGGCGTCTTCGTGATGACCTGGGCTGAAGATTGTTTTCTGGTATCTAGTTCTTGCCTTGGCGAATTGCGCGAGTGAAATTAATACTTTCGCTAAGTCCTTCGTCTCTTGAGAAACCTCGGCTTTTCTAACCTTTTTCAATATTCTGACTGTTGAGGCGGAATCGTTAAAGTCCAGGAACTCGTTTAAAAAATCAGACAAGTCGTCGACGGCGCACAAACTGCTGTGCATGCACTTTGTGTACAAAATGTTCTTGGAGACGTTTTCGGGGCGATTGGGGTGGATTGTAACATCTCTTTCTAGGGAAAGAGCGTTTGCCCATAAAGCTAAAGCCTCTTCGTAGCGGCCAATGTATAGCGCTAACTGGATGTATTCGATGCTTGTTAAAAGTATCGATTTTTTGCTGGCTGGATGTTCATCCAGAAATTGTTCGGCGATCTGAAAATCCTTGGCCTTAAGCGCTTCCATTACTTGATCGCGGCTTGCGGCCATTGCGCGTTCTGTTGGTATGCTAGGGGGTGGGGCGGAACCCGGCTCATCTATGGCGAAGCAAACGCTTGTCAAACAAAATAAAATCAGAAATAATATGGATCGAATCTTGCGCATAGCTAACTCCCAAAATCAATAAATCCTAAACCAATCTTCTTTAAAACTACAAAATGCCCGTGTGCGAAATGCTGATTATGCACAAAAAAGAAGCCCAGTCTTTCGACTGGACTTCTTACTGCGGTCGGACAGACTTGAACTGTCATGGGATCGCTCCCACTAGCACCTCAAGCTAGCGTGTCTACCAATTCCACCACGACCGCGTGGTTGCTGCCCGCGTGCTTTTGCACTATCGTTCAGCAACTATAAAGCTTCTGAGAAACTTTATTACTCAGCTGCGGGAGCCGGAGCTTCTGCGGCCGGAGCAACTTCAACAGCCGGAGCTGCTGCAGGTGCGCCGAAGTCAGCGGGGAGAGCCGGAACTTCCGGAGCCTGCTGAGCTGCGTTTTCGCGGGTTGCCTTCTGCATTGCGGATTCTTCCACAGTCTGATCCTGCTTAGCAACGATGAGACCGAGGCCGATAACCACGATGAAGAAAATGACTGCAACGACGCGGGTCAACTTCTGGATGAAGGTTGCTGCACCAGCGGTGGAGAAAGCAGACTGAGAAGTCATGCCACCGAGACCTGCAAGGCCGCCCATCTTGTCGTTCTGAACGAGAACGAGGAGCATGAGGAACAAGCAGAGGAATACGTGGAGGACGATACCAATCCAAAAGAGAGTTGTCATAACGTTTATACCTTGAGTAGTTTAAAGTTTCGTTTCGAAGGAAATTACTTAGCTTCTGCAGCTGCGATGATTTCCATGAAGGTAGCAGCCTTGAGGCCTGCACCACCAATCAAACCACCGTCGATGTCCTTCTGAGCGAGGAGGCCAGCAGCGTTAGCACCCTTCATGGAGCCACCGTACTGGATGCGCATGCCTTCAGCAATTGCTTCGCCGTAGATTTCCTTAACAACGGAACGTACGAAAGCCTGGGTATCCTGAGCCTGTTCGTCGGTAGCGGTAACGCCTGTACCGATTGCCCAAACCGGTTCGTAAGCGAGAACGCACTTAGCAGCGTCTTCAGCGGAAACGCCTTCGAAAGCGCCCTTAACCTGAGTGGAAAGAACAGCTTCGAGCTTGCCGCCGTTACGTTCGTCGAGGGTTTCGCCAATGCAGATGATCGGCTTCATGCCAGCTTCGAGAGTCTTCTTGACCTTGAGGTTGACGGTTTCTTCGGTTTCGTGGAAGTACTGACGCTGTTCGGAGTGACCGATGATGATGTATTCTGCGCCGATTTCCTTAACCATGTCAACGGAAACCTTACCAGTGTATGCGCCCTGGTCCTTCCAGTGGATGTCCTGGATAGCGAGCTTAACGTTGGTGCCCTTAACAACGTCTGCAACCTTAGCAGCAGCGAGGTAGGTCGGAGCGATGACGACTTCAGTCTTCTTCACGTCCTTGACGGCTTCAACGATGTCCTTAGCGAGCTGAACGGATTCGCTAACGGTCTTGTTCATCTTCCAGTTACCAGCAATGATATACTGACGCATAATTAACTCCTTGGTGGGTTTAAAATTTAACGAGCGATAATTTAGTAAAAAAAAGACCGCCAGGGGAGGTCCGGGCGGCTTTTTGTATAGAAATTAGTAGTTAGAGCTATACTTGGAAGTGGGAGCGGGGGATCCACCGTAGCGGTCGCCTTCGATCTTTTCCAAGATAAGTTCGTCTTCGTAACCCTTCAGGCGTGCCTGGTCGGGGTGCTTCCAGATCAAACGGGTGATGAGCTTGCCGTCGCGGGTGTAGTATTCCCAGATCTTGCCTTCACCGGTTTCGAGATCGGGAGGTCCCCAAAGGAGGTTCACCATGTCATTGGTCATACCTTCTTCGATGTAGCCCTGCTTGAAAACGTCCTTCAAGCGCTTGTCGATGCCCATACTTTCCTTAATGGCAAAGTATTCGCGTTCGTATTCGTTCTGGCCAACGCCACGTTCGATCAAGATCGGGGAAGAGTAACGGCTGTTACATCCCCAGAACATGAGGGCGCTGATACCGAGCACGCACAGATGAGAAAGCTTCATAATAGTTCCTTTAAACTTTGTTGACCACAAAATAAGAATTATATCGCCGAATGGAAGAAAAAATTTTTAATTTTACATTGAAATGACGGACTTTAAGAGCATTTTCAAGAAATTTTTGCTTTCTACGGCGCTGCTGACTGCCAGTGCCGGTGCAGATGGCTTTGATGTTGACGCCCAAAAAGTCCTTCGATATGGCCCGAACCTGTCTGTGAACTTAACTGGAAATACCCCCTTCGTGTGGGGCCAGTGGCTACCTCAGGCTTTGGGTGAAGTCCATTATTCCTGGCTCGAACCCATGGATGAACTTTCCTATGGTGACAAGCCTGATCAGGCTGCATCCTATTGGCGTGTAGATGCCGCGGCGGAATTAAGCCCATTTTTCGGCGGCTACAAGCTTGGTCTCGGATTCCGCCCCTTCAGAAGCCGTTGGCTGTTTGAATTGAATGCGACCTACGAAAGCTACCTGTATTTCCGCTCCAACGTGGAGATGGTGACTGCTGAAGTTGCCGGTAGCGGCGAAATTGCCCGCACGTGGAATGCGGACCACATTACCGATAACGTGTGGAAGGATGACTCCAAGTGGGATTATGCCCAGCAGATCGACTTTAGCATCAGTTTCGGCTACATGTTTTCCAAGGGTTCCGTCCTTGGCATGAACCTGCATTACCTCTTGACCGACATCAGTACCGATTTCAACGGCAAGAGCTATGACTTTGAATTGAACATGCCTGTGTTCAGCCGTGATTTCATTATTGTCATGGAATGTTTCGGCCGAGTTCCTGTATCTGAACACTTGGCTTTTGTCTTTGAATCCAACTACTACAGAACGGGTTACCTGCGTAGCAAAAATACTGTTGAAAAGGAATCCCTTGGTTACGGAAAGGCCATGGTCGGTCCCCATGTTTCCTGGGATAACGGCTTACAGAGTGTTACCTTGCAAATCGGCGGTTGGCGACGTGTGGGTAAGACCTTCTATAACGGATCACTCTCGCAGAAGTTCCTGGTTCAGTTTGAGTATCAGTGGAATTTTTCTTTCCCCTCTCACAGGGATCTTTCTGAATAAATCAGGCTCCTCGAACTTGGGGCGCTTTTCCACATTCTTCTTGAGAGGATCTGATTCCAAGGCCTGGATAGGGTAGGCGGAACGGATCCAAAGTTCACCACTATATTGTTCGCTTTCCAACTTGACAAGTGTTGGCAGTGCTTCGCCGGAATAGATTTTCCATTGACGGATGGTGAATGTTCGGGCTTCCTTGCGGGCTCCCTTCATCGTTACGCGGGAAGGCTGCGGCAGGGAGTCGGCCACCAGACTCCACCACATGTTGGAAAATGCGGTAGAAAGGATGTTGGGCTTTTGTTCCGACGGATCCTTGCACAGGAACTGTCCATTTGCCAGAAGTTCCATGTCGTCCAGCTTCAGCGGAGTTTCGCCGATAGTTTCCTTCAGATGGTGCAGTCCTAGCTGGCGCTTGATTTTTGCGTCGGGGAACACCAGGTAACGGTGTGCTCCTGCAGTCACGAAATTGAACTGTGGACGATTGGGGAGATGCACAAAGAAAGTGTCCAAACTTTCGGGGTGATGACGCCATTCTGCGTAAAGGTTGGAACGGGAGTTCTTTGCGTTTACGAAATGGCCTTCGATGTTGACCACCATGGCGGATTCCAGCAGAAAATGGGGACAGGAATTCTGACCCATGGCTGCGGTAGCGACGAATGCGCTGAATATGGCGGAAACTGTTAAACCCCTAAGCATGCCGAATAAAATAGTAAAAAATGAAAAAGCTATGACGCGCAAACGGAAAACCCCGGCGGAATCCAATGGCTAAAAGATTCAACCGGGGTTTTGTTTTTTCAGGAAGAAAATTTTTTCACTGCGTAAGGCAGTTCTAAAGAACCTCGAGAAGATTTCGTCTTGCGGGGAGGAGGCCCAGCTCGGAGTTGCGAAGGCCGCAGGGCCTCACTCCCCAGCACCCCTCCTCCACCTGGCACAAGTGCCAACTTCTCGGCTCGGCAATATCTATGCAAGCATGGATGCTGCACTCGCCTTACTAAGTTGTGGCCGTCGCGCAAGCGGGAAAAGGACGTTATCGTGGGTGAGTCCTGCTTTTTCTCTACTCGAAATGAAAAATCATTTGTAAGGCAAGGCAGTTCTAAAGAACCTCGGGAAGATTTCGTCTTGCGGGGGAGGGCAAAGAGCTTCGCAAGGAATTCGTCTTTGTGGTTCTTTAGAACGAGACTTTAGAACTATGCTTCGTCGGCGGAAAGCTCGATACCGTCGTCGGCAGAAAGTGCGTCACCTTCGTTAAGCTTGAAGAGCTCGACGTCCTTCATGCTTTCGCGAATCTTGGTTTCGATTTCGTCGCAGAGTTCAGCATTGTCCTTCAAGAAGAGACGAGCATTTTCGCGACCCTGACCGATGCGTTCGTTGTTGTAGCTGAACCAG
The DNA here is from genome assembly GCA_024399065.1 of Fibrobacter sp. Classification (NCBI taxonomy): domain Bacteria; kingdom Pseudomonadati; phylum Fibrobacterota; class Fibrobacteria; order Fibrobacterales; family Fibrobacteraceae; genus Fibrobacter; species Fibrobacter sp. The sequence continues at coordinate 63,226 of JAKSIB010000014.1, forward strand.
GAACCGCTCTTCTGGATGATGTCCATTTCGGTGGCGAGATCCAGGATGGAAGCTTCGCGGGAAATGCCGCAACCATAGAGGATGTCGAATTCGCACTGGGTGAACGGGGCTGCAACCTTGTTCTTTACGATCTTGACGCGGGTACGGTTACCGATAACATCTTCGCCGTCCTTGATGGCGGCGATGCGACGGATGTCGATACGCTGGGTGGCGTAGAACTTAAGGGCATTACCACCGGTGGTGGTTTCGGGGTTGCCGAACATGACGCCGATCTTCATGCGCAGCTGGTTGATGAACAGCATGCAGGTGTTGGACTTGGAGAGAATGCCGGTGAGCTTACGCAGAGCCTGGGACATGAGGCGAGCCTGGAGGCCCACGTGGTTGTCGCCCATTTCGCCGTTGATTTCAGCCTGGGGAACAAGTGCTGCCACAGAGTCAATCACGATAATGTCGATGGCGCCGGAGCGAACGAGAGTTTCGGCGATATCAAGGGCCTGTTCACCAGTATCCGGCTGGGAAACCAGGAGGGATTCGATATCGACACCCAACTTGCGTGCGTAGACTGCGTCGAAAGCGTGTTCTGCATCGATGAATGCTGCAACGCCGCCCAGTTTCTGGGCTTCTGCAATGGCGTGGAGGGTAAGAGTGGTCTTACCGGAGGATTCGGGGCCGTAAATTTCAATGATACGGCCGCGGGGGAAACCGCCTACGCCGAGGGCCATGTCCAACTGGATACAACCGGACGGAATGACCGGGATATCTTCAATGGGCTGCTGTCCGAGAGCCATGATAGAACCTTTACCATAATTCTTTTCAATCTGGGCGATGGCAGCTTCGACTGCTTTTGCCTTGTCTGCGGAAAGGTTACCTGTTGCGCTATTTGTCTTCTTAGTCATGTTTGACTCCGTTTTATTTTGTTTTCTGTTTTCAAATATATAAACTAGTGTTCGTTTGTGCAAGTGCTTTTCTGTTTATTTATTTCAAAAAAAAGTTTGCACAACACCTTATACACGCTTTTTTCTCGGATTTCGGTACGGTTTCCAGAAAAAATTTCACAAAAAGCTTCATTTTTCTGGCTGTTGGCCACTGCCATCCATACGGTGCCCACGGGTTTGCCCGGTTCTGCGCCGCCGGGGCCTGCGATTCCGGAGGTGGCTACAGCCCATTCGCAATGGAACTTTTGGCGAGCGCCCTCGGCCATGGCCATGACGGTTTCGGCGCTTACGGCACCCTTCGTATCGAGAATCTCGGCAGGAACATTCAGGAGATTTGCCTTGACTTCGTTCTGGTAGGCGACGATGCCGCCTGCGAGAATTGCCGAAGATCCGGCGATGTCCACGATGTGGCTTGCAACAAGTCCGCCTGTGCAGGATTCTGCGGTGGCTATCATTTCGCCACGCTGGATCAGGGCTTCCTTGATATCGCTTGCCAACTTCTGGATTTCGTTTTGGAGTTCGGCGAGAGAAATCGTGTCAAGTTTGTTTTGCATTTCAGTTCCTTTGATGACTCAAATATACAAATAGCTTGCGACAGAAAATGACACTTTTAAAAAATTCAGGATTTTCTTGAAAAAAGAAAATGAAAGTTCTGAAGAAAATAAAAACGTCGTTCTTTGCGCGGGAGTAAAAATAGTTCTGTTACGACTTTTGTATATTTGCCTTGATGAAATCTCGTTCCTTTATGGTCGGTTTAATGGCTGCTCTTGTGCTTGCCGTATCCGCTTTTGCCGGTTCTCCGTTGCAAAAGGGTGTTACCGGTATTGAAGCCATCGACACGTTGAAGGTGAACGAATGGGATATTCCCACGGAACACAATTCCCTTTTGACCACGATGCTGTTCAGTATCTTGCCTGGTGGCGGCCAATACTATACCGGACATTATGTGCGAGGTGGCTTCATCACAGGTGTGGAATTGGGTCTTGTTTACGACGTGTTTTTTAACAAGTCCTACCAGTACGACCGTGTCATGGAACAGGCGGAACCGTTCCGGGACTCTGTTTCCCATTATACGCAGCTCATCATGGACTCTCCCCGCGATAGTATCCAGTATTATCAAAGTAGACGTCTTGAATATGTGAACCGAGTGCGAGCCTACAGCGACAAGAAAATGGAGCAGGAAGACCTGCGTAAGGCGGAAATGGCCTGGCTGTGCGGCGTGCAACTTTACAGTATGTTCGATGCATTTGGCATTTGGTACAATAACAATCATCGCAGTGTTGAACTGCGAGACATGAAAAAGGCTTTGCTGTGGGGGCTCATTCCTGGCTTTGGTCAGATGTACAATGGAGAATTTGGTAAGGCTGGTCTTTTGTACATGAGCTTTATCGGTTCCGGTGTAAGTGTCTGGACTTCCCAGAACATGGTTGAATATTACCTGGACCGAAAGCATGTCCTGGAAGCGGAAAATTCAAACTCCGCAGAATTGGACCGTGTAACAGAAAGGGTCACGTACTATAGAAAAAATAGAAACCAGTATATTTGGGCTTCTGCGTTACTTTATTTGTATTCTATTGCGGATGCTGTTGTGGACGCCTTGCTCAGCGACTTTGACAATCCGATTCACATGGCTGTTGTCCCCAATTTCCTTGGCGGGGCGCAGGCGATGTTTACCTTTGACTTTTAACCAATCTTTAACGGCCTCATTTGGATGCCGTCGTGGATCTTAGCGAAGGTTCCGCGGTAGTGGCCTTCGGCGTCGCGCTTGAATTCAAACTTCGTCACCATGGTGTAGCTGAAAGCTCCTTCCACGAACTGGTCGTCGGGGAGGCCGCAGGCGAAGTGCTGCAATGCTGCGATAACGCCGGCGTGGCTGATCCAGAGGAATTCTCCATCGTCGTCCAAAGAGTCCAGTAGGCTCTGGACGCGTTTGTCGATGTCGTAGAAGCATTCGCCGTTGGGGAATCTGAAACCGCGGAGGTCATTGGCCCAGCCCTGCATCTGTTCGCGGGGAACTGCGGTCAGCTTCTGGCCTTCCCAGTCGCCAAAGTTAATCTCGATGATTTCGTCGCGCTTTTCCATGGGGAGGCCGGTAGCCTCGGAAGCCTTTTCTGCAAGACGCAGGCAGCGGAGAAGCGGGCTGGTGAACATGCGGGTGGGCTTGGCGCCTGCAGCAAGCAGAGCCTTGATGGCGCCTTCGCTTTCTTCCGGGAAAGTGGGGGAGACGTCAAAATCCATACGTCCATAGCAGACGTCGTTAGGATTATAGGGCTTGGAGTGGCGGATGGTCCAGAGAATCATAGATTAGACGAAAGAACGGTGCTTCGCACCTACAGACGAAAGACGAGAGGGGTGCGGGTTAAAGGTTTGCGGTGATGGACGTTTTTTTTGCATGTCATCCTGTACTGGCATGTCATCCTGAACGTAGTGAAGGATCTAGCAAAAAAAATAACCCGTGGTTTTTAGTCCGTCGGGTTAATAAAAAAATCCTAGGCTACCTGAGCACATAAAAATTCGCAAGTCCGTTGCTGCTTTCGCCCTGGCGATTTGCCCACAAATAGTCATTGCGCAGGGCCTAGGACTTCGAATTATAGCTTAATTTGCTGGTTTTGCCAAGGGATTCCCTCAAAATGCCAGAAAAAAGCCGAATTTTGAATTTTGGGCCGTAAGTATATATTCGAAATTTTACAACACAAAGTAAACTTTTGGATACAATTTATGTTGTTCAAAAGATTTTACATGAGATTTTTGCAAAAAAACGTGTTTTTTGTCATTATTTAGCGAAAAAAGTCGGTTTTGTTAACAACTTGTTAACCGTTGGTTGCCCGTGTAACCTTTTTTTAGTATCTTTTGCGGCAGAAAATGGTAAGGTTTTCTACCTTTCCATCTGTATGGGTTGGAAATAAAGGTTCTTTAATAGCACACTAGACCATTTGGAGATGGATTTATGTGGTTTGGAAAAGACGTTTTTAAGCATGTTGCCAGCTCATTGGCAATCGCTCTTGCTGTGGTAGTCCCCTCTCTGGCTGCCGACGTTCGCCCGTTGCGTTTTAATCCCCCTGTCAGTCAGGACCAGGATATCCAGCAGTCTTACTGGAATTACTTGATGCGTTTCAAAATCTGGGGTACCAAAGGGGTATCCCTGGGGTCTCGTGTTGAACTCACGGACAAGACTGGCGCCACCGGTACAGCTACCGGTGATATAACAGTGCGTGGTGAAAAACTGTCTTTGGGTGGTCCTATTGTTTCTGGTCGTGATATCCGATTCGACGGCAATGCTAAGATTACCAAGTTCACCACAGGCCCGACCCGTGTCCAGGGTTCTATGAATGCCTCTCAGAACGAAGGTAATGAATTCCATGGCACCAACTGCTTGAACGCCTCCAACTCGATTACTGAAATCGGTATTAATAATGCAAACGGTCTTTTGGTTCCCGGTAATCCTTTGACTGGAGAATGCGATCCGAAGAAGGTGATTGAAGCAAAGAACGATTTGTCTGTTCCTGTTTTGACGGAAGGATATTCTTACAAGCCTGGAGAGTCTTCTAATCGCGCTGGGCTAAATGTTCCGTCTCGCGAAACGAGGTATATTGATATTCCTCCTGGCGAAGGAATGTACGATATCTATATGGACTATTTGACTTTCGGTGATGACTGGACAAGACTTTATGTCCGTATGCCCGAAGGTGGTCGTTTGACTCGTATTTTCCTGAATAGAACAAATGCTACCCTTCACTATGTAACTTTAAAAGTCATTTATGTGGGTGAAGGTTCTGTCTATAACGAAGCTTCCAATACCTATACCACAGTTGTTAATGAAAAAATTCAGGCCAACGAAGATTACGCTGGTAACTTGCTCATCTATGTACCCCATGATTTGACAATTAAGGCTGACCAGTATGAAATTCAGGGTTCTTTCATTAGTACTGGAAAAATCACTGTTGAAAACCAGATCAAGTTCGCTGGTCAGTTGATTGCTAACGAAATCTATATTGGTGACCAGGTTGATGGTAACGGTTTCCGCTTTGTTCCCTTCGACCCTGCTAAGCCGGACCCGACTCGTATGGGTGACCTGCTTGAAGGTGAGGACGGCGCTCAAAATCTTAATATCTACTTGACCAAGAAAACCGACGCTAAGGTTGAATTCAAGTATTGCTTCTTGTTTGACGGTGATCCTGAAGCTGGTTTGGCAGAAGGTAATGTTCGTGCAAATGCAAACGACATCGTGGCTGACAAGGGTGACTTTGTTCTTTGCGGTGGTGCTGATAACAAGGCTTACTATCATACCGCTGAAGTGAATGCTGGGGAACAGGAACTGGCTAATCCCATTTCCTTGTATGTCAATGATGACATCATGATTGAAAATGATGAATCATTCTCCATCTTCATTTTCGATATGGATGGAGCTGTGTTTAACGGTGATGTGCGTGAAGGTACTTTGCCTATTACCATTATTGATGATGATAAGAAACCGGTTTGCTTTGATACCACCTTGGTCATGAATGAAGACGATTCCTTGTTCTTCAATTTCAATATGCCGGCATATCAGCATGACAGCGTTACTCCGCTTACTGTTGACTACATTGTTCCCATTATCGAAACTCCGGTTCAGGGTCTGACCATTTATGGTGAAACTGTTTTGGCAGATGGTGTGAAGTATCGTCCGATTCCCAAGGACACTCGTTATCAGCCGGCTCTTAATGAATATGGTACACACTATGACTCTTTGGTCTACGCAATTGAAGTGGGCGCAAAAGAAAATCGTCATGGTGTCCGTTCCGAAAGCTGTAAGATTTACATCGATGTAAAACCGGTAAACGACGCTCCTGTGCTGAACGACACCACCATCACCATCCGTGAAAATACTCCGGTGGATTCTATCCTGTTGCAGTTGGTCGGTACCGATGTTGAAAAAGACAAGTTGACCTACGGTGTTGTTGCTGGTGAAGGCGACTCTCACTTCAATTTGATTGGTGCAGTCAAGGATTCCTTGGTTCTCGTTAGTGCTTTGGACTATGAAACTCAGAAGGAACATAAGATTCGCGTTTATGTAACCGATGGCAAACTCAACGATTCCGCCTACGTAACCATCAAGTTGATCGATGAAAACGAAAAGCCGAAGTTCGATGAAGACAAGTATGATTTTGTTGCCGTAGAACACTCCAAGCGTGATTCTCTCCTCGGCCAAATCTCGGCATCCGATGTAGATGCTGCGGACCAGGGCAAGATTACCTACTCCTACAAGTTCATCACTCCTGCTGTGGATGATTCTGCATTCTATCTGTTGCCCTCTGGCGTGATTTCTACAAGAAATCCGGATTCCCTGAACTACGAAAAACTCGATAAGTATGAACTCTGGGCTTACGCAACCGATTCTTTGGGCTTGTACGATTCCGTCAAGGTGACCATTACCGTTGAAGACATCAATGAAGACCCCGCCTTTGAACAGGATAAGTTCTACTACCAGACCAACTTCGTCTCCATTCCGGAAGATGCCAATGCCGGTGAAATCTTTACCTTCAACTTCAGCGATCCTGACTTCAAGAGCATTCTTGACAAGGTTGGCTTCCATCAGTTGAAGCTTACGTTGCTCGATTGTACTGAAAAGGATTGTAAGTTGGGTAGCGCTGATGAAGTTGACGCCAACGTGTCCTCTATGTTCAGCATCAAGATGAATAGCGACAGCACTAGCGGAGTCCTCAGCCTCACAAGCACGGGCGCTTCCAAGCTTAACTATGAAGCTGACTCTACCTACAACTTGATGATTGAAGTTCGCGACAATGTGAAAACCCCGGCCTTGAGCCTTGCTGATACCATTGTTGTTCGCGTCCGTATCACCAACGTGAATGAACAGCCCAAGTTTGACGAAACTGAATACTCCTTCTCTGTGAAGGAACACCAGGTGGATATTGTTAAGGTGGGCGAGGTTCATGCAACCGACGTTGACTTCAAGACCACACTTTCTTATTCTCTTGTTGATGAATCCGGCAAGTTCTCCATTAATGAAAAGACTGGTGCTATCTCTACTAAGGTGTCCCTGGATTACGAAGCAGACTCTGTATATAAGGTTATGGCCTACGTAACTGATAACGATGCTACCAAGCCTCTCAAGGATTCTGTGCCCGTGACCATCAAGGTTATTGACATCAACGAAACCCCGTGGGCCGAAGGTGCCGAATGGGATATTCGAGAAGATGCAACTGCTGGTTATGAACTTGGAAAGATTGATGGCCAGGATCCGGATAAGTACAACAAGAATTTCAATCAGTTGACCTATTCTTGGGCCGATCCGACCGTGCTTGGCGCAGATATCTTTAACATTGATCCTACCTCTGGTAAGGTGACCTTGGCAAAGGGTGGCGTTCTGGATTATGAAAATGAACCTGAAAGAACATATCGCTTAACCGTGAAGATTGCCGACAACGGGGGCTTGGATTCCACCGCTTCTGTTACAATCAATGTTCTTGATGTGAATGAAAAGCCTGTTCTTCGTGACACCACTATCTATGTGCATGAAAATACTCCTACAAAAACGCCTGTCTATACTGTGGTTGCTAATGATCCGGAAAATCAAACCATTAGATACACAATTCTTACGGGAGACCCCAATAAGAGTGACTTTAGCCTTGGGGCTACATCTGGAAAGCTTTCTGTTGCCAAGGAATTGAGCTATAACGAAAAGCCCAAGTATGTCTTTACGGTTCGAGCTTATGATAACGGTTCTCCGGTCATGAGCGATACTGCAACTGTGACTGTCATTATTTTGGATGACAATGACAAACCGCGTTTCTTGGAATTTGAATTTGAATTCCCTGCCTGGGAACATAACCCGGCCGATACCGTGATTGGTCAGTTGGAAGCTGAAGATGACGATGAGAAATCTGAGTTTAATCAGTTGACTTATCGCTTGATTGATGATCCTTCGGGCTTCTTTGCAGTATCTGATAGTGGTGAAGTTTATATTCCTGAAGCAGATGTCTTGGACTATGAACCCATTGCAGAAGATCCCACCTATGTTCTCACTGTTGAAGTTTCTGATGGTGAATTGGCAGATACCGCTTATGTTTTGGTCAAAGTCTTGAATATCAATGAAAAGCCGACCTTGAAGAATTACACCTTCGATGTCAAGGAACATAAGGGTGCCAACGAACCTGTGGGTACCATGAAGGCTACCGACCCGGACCTTAAGGAATCCTTTAGCTACAAAATTATTGGCACCACTTCCTCTGAATTCTCCGTGGGTACGGATGGTGTGATTACCACTAAGAAGGAATTGAACTACGAAACCAAGCAGACCTACTCCTTCAAGGTTGAAGTTTCCGATAAGGGAAATCCGTCTCCCGTACTGAAGGATACTGCAACAATCGTTGTCAAGGTGATCGATATCAACGAAACTCCTTCTGTTGGTGACCAGGAATTTACAATTAAGGAAACTGCAAAGGGATCAGATTCCGTTGGCACTGTTGTTGGTGCTTTCGATAAGGATATCCTTAACGACTACTTCAGCGACCTGATTTACGAAATCTCCGATACCATTGTTGGTGGTGTAGAAACTAAGGGTTCTGATTTCTTTACCATCAACAAGTCTACGGGCAAGATTTCTGTTAAGAGTGGTGTTACCTTCGATTACGAAACCAAGGGTAAGGTTTATTACCTCAAGTTGACTGTAACCGACCATGCTGACCCCTCTAAGGAAGACAAGCCTTTGAGCGTAACATCCTTGATTACCATCAATATCGAAGATGTTCCGGAACCGCCGAAATTCCCCCAGGATGATTACGAATTCGACGTGAATGAAAATTCTCCGGAAGGAGTCGTTGTTGGTGAACTTTCTGCAGATGACAAGGATGAAAACGAAAAACTGGTTTACAGCTTGAAGAACCTTGATGGTTCTGTAAGCAGCCAGTTCAAGGTTTCCTATGCCAACAACAAGGCTGTTATCAAGGTCGAAGACAATGCTGGCCTGGACTACGAAACGTTGGCTCATTACGAAGTCATGGTCATCGTTACTGACAAGAGCAACTTGAGCGATACCGCCAAGGTGATCATCACCGTTAACGATGTCAATGAAAAGCCGACTATTGAAGAACAGTACTTCAGCCTCCCTGAAAATAAGAAGGCTAATTACAAGCTCTCTGGTTCTGTCCAGTCTGACGACTTGGATACCGCTTCTGTCTACAGAAAGAATCACTACGAAGCAGTGGGCGGCGATACCGACTTGTTCACCTTGAATCGTAGGGGAGAAATCTACGCTAAGCAGACCATGGACTATGAAGCATGGGTTGACAGCGGAAGAACAACCTTTGTCTTGGAAGTCAAGGTTGTGGATGATGAAGTTGATACCTTGTTCGCTATCGAAAACATTTATATCGACCTGCTCGATGTGAATGAAAAGCCCTCTGTAATCACGGACTCCATGGAAATCGCAGAACATTCTTCTGTGGGTGACCTGGTGGGTATGCTTGAAGCAAAGGACCCGGATCTTTACAAGACTTCCTTTACCTTTGCCTTGGATAGTTCTTCCAGCGTGTTCTCTGTTGATGCCGATGGTTCTGTTCGCGTAAAGGATAGCGGCAAACTTGATTATGAAAATATGGATCACCAGTACATCATTTACGTGAATGTTGTGGATGATTCTGGCGCCGTGTCCGATACAAAGCCGGTGGTGATTTCCGTCATTGACGTGAACGAACCTCCTGTATTGAGAGATACAATCCTGTACATTAGCGAAGCTGCAAGCCCAGATACAATCTTCGCTCAAATCTCTGGCAAGGATCCGGATAAGTACAACGAAGCCTTCAGCAAGTTGACTTATGAAATGATTTCTGTCAAGGATACCTTCGACTTCTTGGAAGATGGTTCTGCCAAGTTGCTGCGTGGCCTGGACTACGAAGCAATCCAGAGCTATGTACGTAGGGTTCGTGTTACTGATGGTGAATACAGCGATACAGCAAATGTGCTCATCAAGGTGATCAACGTTGTTGAATCTACCATTGTGGACATCATTGAAATTGAAGATCCTGATACCTTGGTTACCAATCCGGATACCATCTACACCAACGTTCCTGAAAAGCATATTACATGGCTTGAAGACGGTAGAAAGTACGAATCCGATACTACCTTGGTAAATGGCAAGAATATCATTGAAAGATGCTTCTGGGATAGAACCAAGGATTATGAAGGTTGCGATACCGTTGTTATCTTCTTCAGTGATTCTAAGCCGATTGTAACTATCGACGCAGACCGCCCGGATATCAAGGCTGAAAACGTCTATACGATTGTGGAACAGAAGGATGAAGGTGATACCAATGTTTACGTGAACACCAAAAAGAAGGAAGTGGAAATTTCCATTGTCGATACCGCTTCCGGTGTGAAGAACAAGACGTTCACTGTAAACCTTGATCTTGTTGATAGCGTTGCTGTTCCCAAGAAGGCTTTGAAGGAAGTCAATTCCATTGCTGGCGGCGTTACCATCAAGGACGGTAGCGATGTCGAAACGACCAAGGTCAAGATTACTGGAACAGACAATGTTGTTGTTTCCTACTCTGATTATGTGGTTGTTGATGGCAAGAAGATTCCGGTAACTGTGTCCTACACTACCGATGGTGATGACGAAGTCGTGGAAACCGAAATCATCAACAAGAAGGGCAAGGTTGAAAAGATTCAGGTAATCACCGTTTCCTACACCACAAAGGTTGATGGTAAGGATGTGGTTATTTCCTACCAGGCTGATGCAGAAACTGGTGAGGTACTGAAGACTACTGCAGGTGGCAAGCTCACCAGAGCAGAACAGTCCAATTCCGTGGCCAACGCCCAGGATGCTGTGGGTACCTATACGGTTTCCTACACTTGCGAAGAAAAGGGTAACACTGTTAATGTCAGCTACGTGATTGACGATGAAGGTGACTTCGTGACTAATGAAGATGGAGACATTGGTTACTCCGTATCTTACACCTACGTGAACAAGTTTGGCAATTCCGCAACCAAGTCCGTGTACATCGTTCTGGATCAGGTTGGCCCGAAGGTTGAAATTCTCGATCCGTCCAAGGATGCCAAGCTCCAGGTTGTCAGCTCCAACTTCATTGGCGTGAAGTGGACTGTGAATGGCGAAGTTCAGGATACCTTGACTACCCAGGGCCTTGAAAAGGGCTTGAATGCCATCGTTCGCTTCTATCGCGACAAGGCTGGTAACGAATCTTCTGACACCGTATTCGTTATTATGAAGAACGGTAAGGCTATCGAAATTGCTGTTGAACAGCCTGTCACTGTTATCACTCGTGAAAAGGTCGATGAATACTATTCTGAACATCAGCCTGCAGAAAACCAGACTTATGCAGTAAGTATTTTGAACCCGTCTACTGGTGTTGAAGTTGAGACCCTGGTTGGTGGCAAGGGCAAGCCTAAGAAGGGTAGTGGTGAAGAACCTTATCCTGGTGTTGAAGAAGTCAACCACCTTGGCCCCACCTTGATCATGGACTTCAAGCTGCCGGTTATCAAGCAACTTGATGAAAATGACGCAATGGGTGGCATCAATACCGGTGTCGTTGGTGGCCTCGCTACTTTGGACGACATTATGAATGCCGGTGGTGATATTCCGCTGGATGGTGTGGACGCCCATAATGGTGAAAAGATCTCCGCTGCAGAGTATGTCGAAAAGTACTGTGCCGATGGATTCAAGCTTGGTTCTGACTACAGCAAGATTAACCTGTACAATACCAAGGCTGACGTGAAGATCTGGGTTTACACAACCTTGGGTGGCTTTGTGAACTACTACCACTTCTCTCAGGATATGAACGATCCTAGCTACACCAATGAAGGTGGCGTCACGAAGCTCTTCTTCGAAATGAAACCGGATAAGAATGGTGACGTTCGTACCGATGATGGCCGTCTGCTGGCTTCCGGTTCCTATGTTTACAAGGTGGAAGTCAAGGTTCGTTCCGAACTGCAGTGCGACCTGCCGCCGATTGGAGTTTCCTCCAGTCCGAGAAAGGGCGACGTTATTCGAAACGACGAACAGCTGCTGAAGAACTTCGGTTACAAGCGTCCTCACGAAAAGTAACGAAATCTTTTGATAAATCAATTAAAGGACCTGCTTTAGGGCAGGCCCTTTATTATTTTTTGTTGAGTATAAGTGAGGTTAATATGGGTATTGAAGAACGTTCCACATTGGTTTATTCAACCGGCGTCGGACGCATCAAACAGGAAAAGCCGAAGGCAGAACGCCCACAGGGTGATGGAGTCGTCCGAATTCAATTGAAACGTCTTGGCGGCGGAAAAATGGCCAGTGTGGTTACTGGAGTGCCGTTGGACGAGGATGAATTGAAGGAACTTGGCCGCGAATTGAAGCAGAAATGCGGGGTAGGTGGCTCCGTCAAGGATTTTAATATTGAAATTCAGGGTGACAAGCGAAATATCCTGAAAACTGAACTGGAAAAAAGGGGCTATACGGTCAAATTGGCTGGTGGCTAGGGGTTGATTTATATCACCAAGGTGAAAAAAATCCCCCCATTTGAACGAAAAAAGCATATTTTCCTCTATATACAAAGTAGTCGAGGTTCTATGTTCGGCAAATTCTCTTTTATTCATGTCGCTGCCGTTATGGCATTAGCTCCGTCTTTGGCCTTCTCGGCCTCTGCCGCAGGTAAGGTTCGTTCTGCATTGGGCTCTGTTGACCGTATGAAAGCTAAGCAGACGGAATGGTCCGCTCTTCGCGTTGGTGCCAATATTTACCAGTCCGATAAGGTCCGCACCGGCATGGAATCAGAAGTTATTTTTGGTCTGCCTGATGGAAGTACCATTACTATCGCAGAAAATGCTGAAGTGGAAATGTCCAACCTTCTGGAACCTAATGGACAGGGTGGCTTTGAAACCAAGTTCGACATCAAGAAGGGACATATCAACTTTGCTGTCCATAAACTTCAGGACAAGAATTCCAAGTTCCTCTTCAAGACCGGAACAGCAACTGCATCTATTCGCGGTACCGAAGGTTATGTTGGCGGTGAAGGCGTGTTCTTCGCAGGTTTGAAGACCGGTAAGCTTGAAATTACCCCGGAAGGCAAGACTGAACCGATTTCCATTGTCGCCGGTGAAACCACCTTCGGCAAGGATTCCCTGGTTGTGGTGAAACTTGCTTCTTCCGGTAACGCCCGCTTTGCCAAGAAACTTGAAAAGCTCTTGACTGAATCCAAGAAGCCTATGCAGGAACTTATCGAAGAGGTCAAGCAGGCTGACGAAGCCTTCCAGGAAACTTTGAAGGCTGAAGCAGAAGCTGCCGCTGCAGCTGTTCCCATGAATAGCTTCTCCGTTTCTACAATCTCCCCGGTTGAAGTTTGCGACCAGGGCTTGACTGTCGAAGGTTTCTACAAGACTACAGACGAAACTGCAACCTTGGTTGTGAACATTGGTGGCAGCTACCAGTCTTCTAACTTGATCCGCGCCGCAGACGGCAACGTCCATTCCTTTGCCCATAAGATCGTTATTAATGATGAAAACGGCCTTTGGACTGCAAACAAGGCTGTGGTCTCCTTTGCTGGTGCAGGCGTTAAGGATTCCAAGACCATCAATCTTCAGGTCAACAAGGCTTGCCTTGACGTGAATACCAAGATCCCGACGGTGACGATTCCTTCTTACGATTCCCTCCGTTGTGTTGCAAATCTTTCCATTGGCGATATGCAGGGCGATGCTGCAATTCTCTCCATTAGCACTGATGGTTCCCAGTCTTCCGAAGAAGCTATTACGAGAAATGCCCAGCAGAGAATGAAACTCAAGAACGGCGTTCACGAATACGTTGTCAGGGTTGAAGACCAGGCTGGAAACAAGTCCGAAATTGAAAAGACCATGGGCTGCTATCCTGCAAAACGTTTCAATGTTGATGTTGTCGGTGCTGCAAGAGAAGAACTCAAGGTTCCGCCTCCGCCTCCTGTTCCGGGTAAGGTATTGGACAACCGCATCATGAGAACTTTGCAGTTCAAGATTCGTACTCCTGAAAACGACCCCAGTCAGTTGTACAAGGTTCTTGTAAAGCAAAACGGAAATATTATATTACAGGAAACGTTGTCCCAGATCCAGAATATGGATTATCAGATACCTGTGGAATTGGTCCGTGGCACCGTTAGCCGCATTGACATTGAGGTAACTCATAAGAGCGGATATAAGGCCAAGGCCAAAAAGGTTTATGAGGTTCGTTAATGAAGTTTAGAGTTTGGGCTCTAACAGCAATTTGCATGGCACTCCACGTGAGTGCTTTTGCTGTTGAAAACGGTTCCGAATTAAGCGGTGCCGTTTCTGGTTTTTTGAAAAAAAGTAATTCTCCGTTCCTGGTGAAGGAAACGATCGTGGTGCCTGATGGCAAGGCTCTCATTGTGGAAGCTGGTGTCGAGGTTCGTTTTAACGAGGGAGCTGGCCTTGATGTCCGTGGAGGATCTCTCGCTGTGATGGGCGAGTCTAGCAATCCTGTGACATTTACCAGTGCTGCGGGAACATGGAACGGTGTTACCATTACCGGCATCAAGCGTTCCGAGGTTCAGGGTCTCCAGCTTACCAATTCAGAATATGGTTTTGTTGTTGAAAGTGGTGCCTTGGAAATTAGAGACGCAGACTTTGATGGCGTCGAAAAGGCGGCTGTTTATGCCCGTAATGGCTCTGTAGATATTCAGTGGAGCAAGATTCGAAACAGCAAGAACATTGGCGTCTGGGCAACACAGAGTGCTGCCGTTAGCATCGATGGCTCTACGCTTGAAAAGAACCGTGTTGCTGTTGTTGCTACCGATGCTGCAGAAGTTTCCTTCCAGTCTTCCAAGTTGATTGACAATGAAGTTGCCTTGCTTGATTTTGGGGATAACCATGTCAAGCAAAGAAATTCCTTGATTCAAGAAAACCGTTATGGCCTTGTTTCCAAGGAAGTTCCTGATGCTGATATTCGTCGTGCTTTGAACAAGAATGACAAGGATCTGGATCAAAATCTTGATGCAGTGGCTGCAACTTTGGGTGAAGAACCCCGCAATCCTTTTGCTGACGGAATGAAACTGGTTACCGTCAAGAAGAAGAATGCTGCCGATTCCGTGTGGAAGATTTCCGGTAACGCAGGCATGGCCCTTGGCTACCATGAAGTCTTGACCCGCCATCATTATTCCAATACACCCTATATTTCCGACACTGTTGAAATTAAGAAGGGTGACAAATACATAAACTACTTCCAGGTGCCAGGTCTTTTCGCCAACTGGAATGCGAATGTGATGATGGAATCTCCGGATGGTAGAACCTTTGAGTTCTCTGCCGATATTTCCAATGATATTTGGGACAAGTTTGCTATCCATAACTTGCAGGCTGTTTACACGGACCGCTATCAGCGAGCTGCCTTGGGTGATGTGGATCTGAAGGCTGGCGGACTCTATCTGGAAGGAATCAACTTGTTTGGTGGTTCCTATGACTTGAATATTTTTGTCAATTCTCCTAAGGATCCCATGTTCCAGATTAGCGCCTTCGGCGGTGAATATCGTGCTCCCAAATATGTGAATGAGAAAAACTACGATATTTACAAGGACATGGTCGAAGATGGGGAAGCTGAAGCCCAGAACATGGTGGCTGGCGGCAAGATTCGCTGGAATATGCATAGCCGTTTTAATGGTACCCTGGGTTTCATTGGTAGCAAGGACTTCCTTGAAGATCCGCTGCTGCGTGAAGGCATGGACCCTGATGTCAATACATCAAGCCCTATCATGACAACCCACAATTTCTTTGCTGACGGAAACTGGCTGTTCTTCCCTGGAGACATTAAGTTGAATGGTCAGGTGGCCGTTGGTGCTGCCGATACGCTGAACGCCGCAAAAATTCGTGCCATTAATGAAATCTTTGCTAGAGAAAATCTCAATTCTTCCAACTTCTCCTTGTTGAACAAGTTGATGAAGAATGATAGGGATGTTAATAAGTTGTCTGATGAAGAACTTCTGTCCATCTTTGGCGATAACGTCATGATGACCAAGGCGGAAAAAATTGAAAAGTTGAAGAACGTTCTTGCTGAAGCAAAGAATGCTGCAAAAAACTACAAGAACAATGCCGACAAGCCTACACACAAGGACTTCTGGAGTTATGAACATTGGGCTGTCGCAGGCTCCTATGAATGGTCCAGCGATAACACCTTTATTGAAGGTTTCTTCCGCTATGTTGGTGGCGAGTACTATAGTGCAGGTTCCCCGGACTTGCTGCAGAATACCCGCAGGCTTGGTGGTAACTTGAAACAGAAAATCAGTGATTTCTGGAAGTTGAATTTCGGTTACACCATGAATATTGAAAACGCATCCAATACCAAGGGCGCTTACAATATCTTCGGCTTGGGTGAGTTCTCCAAATGGGGACTTTCTGGTGCAGAATCTGATTCCTTGGCGAAGTACGAGGACTCCGCCAATCGAACCCTTTATATTCATGATGCATATTTAGGAAATGACTTCAAGATCAATGATAAGATTGACTTGTCCGTTAAGTATTCCGTTGACTATAGAACACGTAGCACTTCTCAGAAACTCTTTGCTGACTATGCTGCTGAGTCTGGTGTCTTTGATGATCCGTGGTTCCAGGCTAGAGAGAATAAGGCCACGGTGACTCTTCGTGATACTATGGAAATTGACTCTGCTCGCTGGGCTCAGTACTATGATCTCCGTATAGAAGAAAACTTGGCTCATCAATTTGATGAACGCCTCTTGAAACACACTGCAGAGTTGAATGCAAGCATCAAGCTTCCCAACAATGTTCTTCGCGTGGGCGGTGTCTGGGTTTATCGTACCGACTTGTCCAAGTTTATTCAAGATGACTTGATTAAGGATTTGAAGTTCAAGGACGAAACCTTTGGAATTCTTGGCTATTATTTCCATGGTGGAGATTACTTTGAACAGCGCTATCCGATTTCCTTGACAACAAAGGTTGATGACTTTAGAAACATGTTTGCCTTTGTTCCTCGTTACAAGATTTACAACCGTAACGATATGACGGAATTTGAATGGACTGTCATGGATAATATGAGTTTCCCGATTTCTAAGAACCTTCTGGATCTATCCTTGAATGGTGGCGTTCGTCAAAACTTCCTGGACTATAAGCAGGACGGTAAGAAGGTTCATGAGATGGAATTGGATATTGAAGGATCTGCTTCCTTGAGAGTCCACCATACCGCATCGTTGTATTCCGACTGGACCTTGGGTGCAATCTTCAATTACCGCCCTGATAACCGCGCAGATGAATACAAGGATATTTTCTGCAGCGCAGCTCTGAATTACGATTTCTAATGCATATTGGTTGTCATCTTTCTTCTTCTGAAGGCTTTTTCGCCATGGGGCAGGCCGCTCTTTCAATAGGTGCGGATACTTTCCAGTTCTTTACCCGAAATCCTCGCGGTGGGGCGGCAAAGCCTTTTGACAAGGTCGATGCTGCGAAGCTTGTGGACTTGCTGCAAGCTAATGGATTTGCTCCGATTCTTGCTCATGCTCCTTATACATTGAACGCCTGCGCTGCCGACGAAGGACTTCGTCAGTATGCTCTGGACGTAATGAAGGACGACATGATGCGAATGGATCATTTTCCTGGTGCCATGTACAATTTCCACCCGGGAAGTCATGTGAAGCAGGGGGTGGATGTCGGTATCACGTACATTTCCTCCATGTTGAATCAGTTGTTGAAACCGGAGCAGAAGACTACCGTGCTTTTGGAGACTATGGCGGGGAAGGGCTCCGAGGTTGGAAGAACCTTTGAGGAACTTAGGGAAATTCTTGATCGTGTAGAACTTTCGGACAAGATGGGCGTCTGCATGGATACTTGCCACGTCTTTGACGGTGGGTACGACATTGTAAACCACTTGGATGATGTGCTGGAACAGTTCGACAAAGTTATTGGCTTGAATAAACTTAAGGCCGTTCATCTGAACGATAGCAAGAACCCTATGGGTAGCCACAAGGACCGTCACGAAGTGATTGGTGGTGGATTTATCGGTTTGGATGCCCTGGTTGGTGTTGTTAACCATCCAGCTTTGAAGAACCTGCCGTTCTATCTGGAAACTCCCAACGAATTGCCTGGCTATGCAGCCGAAATAAAGTTGATGCGCAGTAAGGCTGTTTAATGGTGCCGATGGGGGTGGAAACTCCCTGGCGTTTTCTTGGGTAAACAATAATTTGTGAAAGGAGTCTGCTTTGCGGGCTCCTTAAAATGTATTCTTAGGACATGGAATTCCCTATTCGTTATAATCACGTTGGCTACGCACCTGATGCGGCCAAAGTTTTCTTTGTAAACCCCGACGAGTTGAAGAAAATTACCCAAGAGAACGTCGAAAAACTCAGATTCCGTATTGTGGATGAGTCTGGTTGTGTTCTTCATGCGGGTGCTTTTAGGGAAGGATCTTTTGATCATCACGGTCTTTGCGACTATTCTGGAGAAAATCTCTGGACCGGGGATTTTTCTAATGTGAAGACGCTTTGTTTTTGCTCCATTCAAATTTGCGAATGCAAGGAATGTTGCGAAGGTGTTGTTCCTAAGGTTGTCTTTGAAACAGAAAAGTTTGAAATCGGTACGGCTTGGATTGAACGTCAGTTGAATGCCAATATCAAGTCTTTCTACTTCCAGCGTAGTGGTGTGGAACTTGAGGAAAAGTTTGCCGGCAAGTGGGCCAGACCTGCTGCCCATTTTGATGATGATATCGCCTTCCATTCCATGATGAATCGCGAAGGTCACTGGAATGCTCATGGCGGTTGGTATGATGCCGGCGACTACGGCAAGTACATTGTGAACGGTGGCGTGTCTGTAGGTACCTTGCTTTTGGCTTGCGGACTGTGTGACGGTCGTGTCAAGAGCATTAGCGAAGGCGGTACTTTTGAATTGCCTTATGGCTTGAAGGATGAAGTCCGTTTTGAATTGGATTTCTTCCTGCGTATGCAAGATGTGGATGGAGGCGTATTCTTTAAGGTAACGCCAGAACATTGGGACGCTTTTGTTTCTCCGGTGGATTCAGACAGGTTGCAGAAACGCTTGGTGCTGGGCAAGTCCACTTCCTCCACGTTGAATTTTGCAGGCGCCTTGGCAATGGCTGCCATGGTTTACCGCAAGGACGATGCCGCCTTTGCTGACTTGTGCCTCGCCGCTGCCCAGAGAGCTTACGCCTGGGCCTTGAAGAATCCTGCAGTGGAATGGCCGCACAATACGGAAGGCAGCGGTGGGTATGGCGATGAACATCTTGATGATGAATTCTTCTGGACTCGTGCCGCCCTCTATTGCAAAACCCGTGATAAGGAACTTTGCGGTTTGCTGCAGAATGACATGAAGAACAACCCGCCGAAGCTTGGCCTGGACTGGCGCGACACCCAGAACTTTGGATGGATTCTTTTGGCTTTGCAGGACTTTGATTTGAATTTGCAGGGCGTAGCCCGTAAGGCTCTTGAAGATACTGCTGCTGAAATCATTCGTTTGCAAAAAGAAGATGCTTACGGCCTTTCTATCCGCAAGTTTATTTGGGGCAGCAACGGTGACGTTGCCAACCATGCCTTGACCCTAGCTGTCGTAAAACTGTGGCGAGCAGAAGTCAATGACGAATCCTTGGACCACTGGTGCAGAGAACTGATCAACTTTATCTATGGCCGTAATCCTGTGAACCGTAGTTTCGTGATCGGTTCTGCCTGGAGTTCTCCCAAGCATCCGCACCATCGTTTAAGCCATGGTGACGGCGTCAAGGAACCTATTCCGGGTTTGATCGTCGGCGGTATTAACTGCGATCGTCAGGATGGTCATCGTGCGCCTCATTATCCAAGTCCGCTGCCTGGACATTCCTACACGGATGAACGTTGCTCTTTCGCTAGTAACGAAACGGCCATCAACTGGAATGCTCCGCTGACGACCGTACTTGCAATGCTTTGCTGCTAAATTTTTAAAGAATGGAGAAAACTATTTCTTCGTGGAGTCTGCCTTGGCGGACTCCTTTTCTTTTTTGTCATCCTTTTCGGGAACGTTGGATGAAGAGGACTGCTGGACAGAAGAAGAGGAAATTTCTTCGGACTTTACTGAGTCCGGCGTCGCTTCTGCAATCTTCTTCTGAACCTTGGGCAGGAGATCCTGAAGGTTCACGATGGGACTCTTTTGACGCTCGTATTCTGCCACAGTGACGATGGGCTTGTAGTATGTGGAATCCGCTTCAGTGAGGTTTCCTGCGGGCCAAAGATCGACGTAGGAAACAGCGAGGGCAGCCCATTCGCGAAGCCAGTTCTTACGAGATTCCCTGTTCGTATACCAAGAGTCTGCGCTGTAACGGAAGTCGTGGATGTCTGCAGTCAGGAATACCGGGGATTCTCCGGAAAGCTTGGTGAATATTCTTTTGACGCGGTGTGTGGCGGCTGCCGTAGTCAGGAGAAGGACTGTGTCTGCCTTGTGCTTCTTGAGCCAGGGAATGATGGTGTAGGCTTCTCCGATGGTGGAAGCGTCGTCGTGGGGAGCCATGAACACAACGCTGCTGTCGAAGTTTCCCTGCTTCATGAAGTCGTCGACATAGAACTCTGCATTGTTGCGATTGCGAAGACAGCGTCTGCCAAGAATCAATACGGAGTCGGCGCGTCCTTCGGCAAGGAGTGATGCGGCGTAGTCGCTGCGTTCCAAGTCAGCGGATTGTCCGTCGAGAACAGCGACCCACTTAACGTGGTCGAATTCATCATCATCCACAAGCCAATGGCCGCTCTGGGTCATGATGAGGTAAAAGGCGATTACCAGCAAGACAAAGCCAATGGATGCGATTGTGATTAATCGCTTGATACGCTTCTTTTCTTTTTTTGTAGGAATTTTAGCCATGTTAAACTCCTCTAGGTTAGCCTAGTGTCGGACTCTCTGCCTTGTACAAGGCTGCGTTTTCGCCGTCGGAATAATATTTCTTGCGCGATCCGAAAAACTGAAAGCCGTATTTCTCGTAAAAGCGTCTTGCCTTCAGGTTGTTCTCGCGAACTTCCAGAAAACAACAGTCGCCCTCTTCAAAATTCAACTGTGCGAAGCCGCTTAAAAGAAGCTCGCAGCCAATGCCGGAACGTTGGGCCTTTTCGCTGACTGCGATGCTCAGCAACTCTGAATCCGGTCCCAACATGTGGAATATTGCGTATCCCAGAATTTCTGCGAAACTATTCTCATACACTACAGCATAGGTGTAGTTGGCGGAAATTTCCTGCTTCATCTGACGTTCATTCCAGTCTTGGAATGCGAGCGCGTTTTGAATATCCAAGACAGCCGGGATGTCCTTCAGTTCCATTTTGCGGATGGGCATTGGCGCGTCCCTCTTTTATAGCCTGCGGTTACTTCAACTTCTCGAAGTAGGACGGCTGGATGTAGTTTGCTTCTTGAATGAGACTGGGCTTGACGGAATCGAACAGCGGGGCCCACTTGGAAAGAGGCTGGCCTTGTTCGTCTGCGGTTGCAATGTTGCTCTGCTTGATGAAAGCTCCAATGCCCTCATCGGCGAGAGCGGGGGCGTCTACAACTAGCATTGCCGGCTTGTTTGCCTGCAACTTGCCAAGAACTTCTTCGGTAGAGATAAAGCTTTCTTCGACTTGTGCGCTAACAGTCTGACGCAGGTACCAGTAGCCGTTGCGGGCTCTGATGAGGACCGCAACCTGGTCTGCGGCAAAACCTTCGGCGGTACCGAAGCATTCCAAGGCCTGCAGAGAGCTGACTCCAAAAAGGTTTCTCTTGCCGCTAAAGCAGAGACCTTGGCAGAAGGCCACGCCTGTACGGAGACCGCTGAAGGAACCCGGACCTAAGGTCACCATGACTCGCTTCACGTCGTCAAGAGTTGCCCCTACGCGATTCAGCAATTCGTCCAAAAGGGCAGACGCCGTTTCTCCGCGTGCCTCAGGATTGACTGTTTCTTCGTAAAGCGGGGCGGAACCGTTGGAGGCTTCGCCGCTTATTGCCATGGAAATTCCCTTGCGGGATGTATCTACAAAAAGATCAAGTTTCATTTGCTCTCATTTACAAAGTATGAATTATGAAGTACGAGACTAAATAATCGCGGCCTTGCCGCCTTACTTGATCTAATAACTCATAATTCGTAATTCATAATTAAAAAGGTAGCTCGCTACCTTTTTATGTACAGGCTCTTTTCGATGATCATATCGATGAGCTGGCTGTAGGTAATGCCGTTGCATGCTGCCTGCTGGGGGAGAAGACTGGTGGGGGTCATACCGGGCAAGGTATTGGTTTCGATGGCGAACAGTTCGCCGTCCTTGGTGATACGGACGTCGGTACGGCTGTAGCCTGCGCCACCCAAAGCGTAGTGGGCATTCTTTACCAGTTCCTGGATACGCTGGGTAAGTTCCGGCGCAAATTCTGCCGGGGTGACTTCCTTGCATTCGCCGTTGTACTTTGCTTCGTAGTCGAAGTATTCGCGGGTGGTCATACGCATTTCGGTAGGCGGCAGGGGCTTTTCGCCTTCGATGTAGCCGCAGCTAGCTTCGCCACCGGCAATGAACTTTTCGCAGAGGAGACGGTTGGAATCCTTGAACAGGTCCTGTGCAATCTTGCCAGCTTCGTCCAGATCCTTGGCAATGCCGATACCGATGGAGGAACCGCCCAGCGGATCCTTGATGACCAGGGGGAAGCCTAGTTCGTCGGCAACACTTACCAGGGTGTCGCCAGTAAAGTCATGCTTGAAGATGACGCGGTAGGCCGGAGTCGGGATACCGTTGGCGCGATAGATTTCCTTGGACTTGATTTTGTCCATGGCGAGAGCGGAAGCCAGGAGGCCGCAACCGGTGTAGGGGATGCCCCAGTTTTCGAGGAGGGCCTGGATATGGCCGTCTTCGCCCCACTTGCCGTGGAGAGCGAGGAATGCAATGTCTGCGTCGGGCAATTCAGAGAGGGCGGGGTTCTTTTTGGTGTTGGCGGCAGTGCCTTCCAGACCGCGGAAATAGTTCACGGAGAAGTTGTCCTTCTGGTACGGAGAAAGTTCTCGGGAAGACCAGTGCCAGGTACCGTCCTTGTCGATGAGAACCGGATGAATGTTGTACTTGTCCGGGTTCATTGCGCGGACCACACCGGTGCCGCTAACGACAGAAACATCATGTTCGGTGGACGGACCACCCATCAAAACGAGAACGCGCATACGTGCCATTAAAAACCTCTTTGAGAAAAACTTTTACGTTGATAATGTAGATAAAAAAAATCCGGGATGATACCCGGATTCTTCAGAAAAATAAGGTTTTTAGAGGCCGAAATTATTCTTCGTCTTCTTCTTCCTCTTCTTCCTCTTCTTCTTCCTCTACTTTCTTCTTAGACTTCTTCTTGGAAGACTTGGAAGACTTGGAAGCCTTCTTGCCCTTCTTGCCTTCGGACTTCTTGATCTTGGAGCCGTCCTTGTACTTCACACCGAATGCACGGTAGTCGCAAGTGATTTCGTCGCTGATGACGAGCATGCTGATACCCATGGTGGTGCGAGTCTGTTCAGCCTGGATGTCCACGATGTTGTCGAAATCCTTCAGGTTTGCATCGTAGAATTCGGTGATTGCGCAGCGGCCATCTTCGGTAGCGGCAATCGGGGTGATTTCAGAGTAGAAATCCGGGTTGATTTCGTGGTCGTGAGCGACAACCAGCTGGTGGCTGGTCACGGTACAACCGGTAAGGAACATTGCAAACATTGCAAGAAGCAAGAGAGCCTTTTTCATTATGTACTCCTGTTGAGATAGTTAATTTTTGTATACTAATATATACATAAAATTTCGCATTATGTATGAAAAATGGGAAAAATGTATGTAATTTTCCCAAAAAGAGGTAATTATGAGAGTTTTTGTAACCGGCGGCACTGGCTTTATTGGTCATTACGTGGTCAAGGCTTTATTGGCTAAGGGCCATGAAATTGTGATTGCAACACGTCATCCTAACAAGGTTCCCAGCCTTAAGTCTCAGCCCAATGTTAGTTTTGTAGAATGTTCCCTGACGGACTTTGATAAAATTGCAGATGGCTTGGTGGGTTGCGATGCCTGCATCCATATTGCTCTCGGTTGGGGTGAAACTCCCAGCACCATGTTGATGAACGATACCCGTGCCACGGTGAATATTTTGGAAAACGCAGCAAAGGCTGGTTGCAAGAAGTTTATCTATACCAGTAGTACAGCTGCAATGGGCAAGATGCGCCCTTCCATGCGCGAAGTCACCTCTAACTTACCTATGGATCTTTATGGTGCCACCAAGGCTGCCGGCGAAGCTTACGTACTTGGTTTTGCCCATGGTTACGGAACCCGTTTCCCCGAAGTTACAATGACCCGTAACATTATCCGTCCGGGTTATACTTTTGGAAATCCCGCCTGGTCCGATGGCTGCTCCCAGCCGGACCGCCGTTTCTTCGACATGGCCCGCGCCGTCAAGGAAGGCCGCGACATCAACATTATCAAGAATGACGGTACCCAGTTCATTCACGCAAGTCAGCAGGCTCAGCTTTACGTGAACTTGCTTGAATCCGACAAGAACGAGGAAATCTATCTCGGTCTAGGCAGCGTCTGGATGAGTTGGAAGGAAATTGCGGATATGATGGTTTCTATGCGCCCTGGCACAAAGTCCAAGGTTGTGGAAACTGACATGGGCTGGGGTGACGAACCCATGCTCTTCGATGTCCATAAGATCAAGGAACACTTTGGCCTGGCTTTCGATGCCCACGACTTCATGTTGGATCATGTGAAGTGGACATACGAACAGGTCTAAGTTACTTGGAAGACTGATATTCCTGAAGCCCGGCAATGACTTTTTGCTGGGCTTTTTTAACGCAGTCTACTAGGTCGGCGTTTGCCGGGGTATCCTGGGGACGGAGCTGCTCGGTGAGTTCCGTAGCAGCCTTGCGAAGTTCTTCGAAGCCAAGGTTGGCTGCCACGCCCTTGAGGGAATGGGCGCCGCGGAAAGCGGCAACGATATCTCCAGCCTCGATAGCGGACATCAGAATATCGTAGGAATTGTCGTTTAGGTACATCAAGGCGAATTTTTCGACGAATGCGTCCTTGGAGAGTCTTCCCAGGATGTCTTCGTAATTTCCGCCGATTTGTTCATAGAAGTCTTTGATATTCATGTTTCCCCCTAATTGATGACGATTTTGCCTTCAGCCTGATATTTTGCCAAAAAATCCTTGAATTCCTTTTCGGGCAAGGGCTTGCTGAAATAGTAGCCTTGAATGTAGTCGCAACCTGCGTTCTTCAGGAAGTTCAACTGGGATTCTGTTTCCACACCTTCAGCAACCACCTTCATGTTCAAGTGGTGGCACATGTTGATGATGAGTTCCACGATGTGGGGAACTTCTTCCTTGACGTCCAGCTGTCGGATAATGCTCATGTCTATCTTGAGGATGTTGAACTTGTAGTTCATGAGCATGCCAAGGGAGGAGTAGCCGCTTCCGAAATCGTCCATGAGGAAGCTTACGCCTAGGTTCTGCATTTCCTTAAGGATGTTGCTTCTGTTTTCCTTGAGGGCGGCGTAGGAAGATTCCGTAATTTCGTATCGGATATCCTTGGAACAGGTGGGGCTAGATTCGAGGCGGTCCATGATGAACCTGATCATGTCGGCATCGTAGAAATCCATCCAGGATAGGTTTACGGAAACAGGAACCGTGGGCAGACCATTGGTTTTCCATTCATTGATGAGGTTATGGACGGTAAGGTCCACGAAAAGGTCAAGCCTTGAAATGTAGCCGTCTTTTTCAAGGGCTGGAATAAATAGGTCCGGACGGATGAAACCGCGCTCGGGATGAATCCAGCGGACCAAGGCTTCTGCGGATGCAATCTTTCCTGTGGCAGCTTCCATGACGGGCTGGTAGTAGACCTTGAATTCCTGGTTTTCCAGACTGGTCTCGAATTCGGAATTGACGACTGCTGCGTTGACGTAGTTTTCTGCCATGCGTGCGTCAAATTCGGCGTATGGCTTTAGGTATTCGTCTTCAATGTAGTTGAGGGCCAGCTTTGCGCGGTCAATAAAGTTGACGACGGAACTCTTGCTGTCGAAATGGGCTACACCCATGCGGAAACGGATTTGCATGGGACGGCCGTTGATTTCGATGATGTTGCCGTTGTCTTCCATCATGTTGACGTAGTTGATTTTCTTTTTTTCGACAAAGCATACGAAGTGGTCTGCTTCCAGTCGGGCGACGAACAAGGGGGTCAAGTTGCTTGTCTGAATTCCGTTACTAAGGAACTTTAGAACGTAGTCACCGCCATCTGTACCCATGATGGAATTGATTGCCTTGAAGTTCTTGATGTCAAAGAAGAGCATGGAGTAGTCAGTGACGTCATCCACTTTTTGGATGTAATTTTCCACAACCTGGATAAAGCCGTTTCGGTTGTAACAACCGGTAAGATGGTCCTTATAGCTATGTGAGTACAAGGTCACGACATTTTTTACGCGATGGCTAACAATGCTTGGGTTGAATGGCTTGGTGAAGAAGTCTGCTGCTCCGAGGCTGTAGGCCTTGTTCAGGGATTCCTCGGTGCTGTCGCCGGATATGATGATGACCGGCAATTGCTGCTGCAAGTTTCGTCTGCGCAATTCCTGCAGAAAGTCAAAACCATCCATGACGGGCATGACAAGGTCGAGAAGAACTAGACGGAAAATGTGGTCTTCCTTCTCAATGATAGAAAGGGCCTCGGCGCCGTTTTCTGCTTCGATGATGTCGTATTCGTTTTCCAGCATCAATCGCAACATGCTGCGGTTGATTTCGAAGTCGTCAACAACGAGAATTTCTTTTTTTATCATTCGTCATTCCTCCGTTTTACTTCATGGCCTTGGACAAGGCTACGGACAATTGGGCGATACTGATAGGTTTTGCAATGTGGTCGTTCATGCCTGCGTCAAGAGCCCTCTGACGATCCTCGCTAAAGGCGTTGGCGGTCATTGCGATAATCGGAATGTTTGCTTTTTGTGGGTTGGCCATGTGTCGAATGGCGGAGGCCGCTTCGTAACCGCTCATCTTGGGCATTTGAATGTCGGTCAGCACCAGGTCGTAGAAACCGGGCTCGTTACTTTCAATGGCTTCGATGGTCATCTTGCCGTTGTCCACACGGTCTACGATGAAACCTAGATCGGATAAAATCGCAATGGAAATTTCTGCATTCAGTTCGTTGTCTTCTGCTAGGAGAATTCTCTTGCCCTTGAACAGGTCCAAATCTTCCTGGGTGATGTGGTCGGTGATTTTGGATTTGCCTGCGTTCTGCTGTTCAATCTGTTTGGCCATCATCACTTGTTCTTCTGTCGGAAGTTCCAGCGGAAGCTTGATGGTCACCTTGGTGCCTTGTCCGACCTTGCTTTCAATCTGGATGTCGCCATCCATCAGGTCGATGATTTTCTTGACGATGGGCATGCCTAGGCCAGTGCCCGTAATTTTACTTTCGGTGGAGGAATGCTCTCTTGAAAATTCGTCAAAGATGTGGGGGAGGAATTCTTCGCTGATGCCTACGCCGGAATCTTCGGAAATAGCGGTAAACATGGTGTAGCCTGGTTTGTCGCACTCGCTTTCTATCAGGGAAAGCTTGACATAACCGCCTGCCGGCGTATACTTGATGGCGTTGCTGATGATATTTAGTGTCAGTTCTCGAATCTTGGTCTCGTCACCTACGACGTAGTCGTGGATTAGATGGTAGTCGTTACTGAACGTAAGGCCGCTTTCGTGAGCCAAGTCCGTGAATACGTCGTCGGTGATATCTTCAAATGTCTGGGTGTTGATGATGTTCTTTTCTAGGGAGATTTTTCCGCTTTCGATGCGTGACATTTCCAGCACATTGTTGATTAGACTTAACAGGAACTGGCTTGAATGCTGGATCTTGGAAATGTAGTCTACGCATAATTCCTTGTTGTCCAGGTGGCTTTGCAAAAGATAGGTGAAACCGATAATGGCATTCATTGGTGTACGAATGTCGTGGCTCATGTTGAACAGGAAGGCTGATTTTGCCTTGTTTGCTTCTTCTGCTTGCTTTCTTGCCCTATCCAAGGAGTTGTTCATTCTGTCCTGGGCGTATTTTTCTTCGGAGACATCACCAACGAAACCAGAAACGGAAACGGTTCCGTCGGTTTCTTCCCGGCGAGTACCTCCGGCGCTTAGGTAGATCAATCCTTTTTGCGGATGATTCCATTCCAGGATCCTGGTCTTGATTCCGCCATTGCGCATGATTTCGAAATCGTCCTGGATTTCATCGATGGTGTTTCTGGAAAGCCTGCTATGATAGTATTCAAGTGCTTCCCTTGGAGAAAAATCTTTCTTGGAAATGCCAAGGATTTCCTTCCACTTGTCATTGCCGGAAAGCCCGTTGACCCTGCCTTCGCTATCGAAGGTGTATTTCCAGATGCCGTAACCGGAGGCGGCGACGACTTGGTTGTATTCTTCCATAGTCTTCTGGAATTCTTCCTTTTCATTTTCCTGCACAAAGGCGTGGATGATGCAAGTTCCAATGAGAAGGCCAATGGAGTAGATAGGCAGTAGCGGATGGAATACTTGTGCGATAACCGTGAAAACTAAGACTATGCCGAAGAGGGCTATGGTAATATGGCGTTGTTTCTTTGTGCCTTTGGAATTTTGTGCAACGGCAAGGGACTTGATGATGGTCAGTCCGAAAAGGATTACCTGGCCGCCAAGTGCGACGTAGCGTACAAGATGGGTCTGGAAATTTCCGTTTTCATCAAACGAGAAGAATATCTGTGAAAAAAAGTTGATGAACAGGAAGAGAATGCTGCAGACAATGAACAGAATGCTGGAGACTTTTAGGAACTTTTGGAAACCGGATTTTGTGTTGAGGTAGGTTGAGACGTATTTGCTCCAAAGGACCACGGTAACCGCGCCCACAAGGTAGTAGACGACCGTGTCTACGTAAAGTAAGTGTGTTTGTTGGGTGTAGGCCAGGTACCCCCACAAGGCATCGACGATGTAGTAGACAAGGACTGCTTTCAGAAAATGGTGGTAGTACTTTTGTACCTCGTCCTTTGTGTCGCGCTTGAAAAGATCGTGATTGATAATCACGTGAACAGTTAGTGCGATAATATCTATAACTGAATAGTAAATTAGCTGCATACCAAATTCATATCACCGAAAAACAAACCTACTCCTACATTGAATGATAGTATTTTGTAAGTTTTTTGACAAGTTTATATAAAGAAAAGACGTCGTTTTTTTCGACGTCCTTTTTTTGAGTGGGATGACCAATTATAAAATTAGCCGTATCTTGTCTTGTCGGTGTTGCTGCCGGTGTAGTCGGGATAGTCGTTGT